>JACZVB010000201.1 GCA_022572865.1 Chloroflexota bacterium
TAATGCCGGCGCGGGTTGTTTTGAGATAGTTACTTAGCCTGGTGCCCACACATCCTATTGACGAGGCACACATCCTATGCTAGCCTGATACCTCGGCAGGCGATGCACTCTCTCTAGGCATAACGGGATAAGCTGTGACGTGGTGTTTGCTCCGGGGCCCAGACATGTGGAATGAGCGCCAGGGACGCGAATGATGCAAGGCATACTGGACAGGATCGACAGCCCGGCGGACTTGACCCCCCTCAGCTATGAGGAGATGGACATACTGGCAGGAGAAATCCGCCGTAGGATCATAGATACCGTCAAAAAGAATGGGGGCCATATGGCCTCCAACCTGGGGGTGGTAGAGCTGACCCTCGCGCTTCACAGAGTGTTGGATAGTCCCCACGATAAAATCGTATGGGACACCAGTAACCAGTGCTATACCCACAAACTGATAACCGGCCGCAGGGATGCATTTGATAAGATTCGCACCAGAGGTGGGCTTTCGGGATTCGCCGAGATAACGGAAAGCCCCCACGACGTGTTCGGGGCCGGACACGCCGGCACAGGGGTTTCAGCGGCTTTAGGAGTGGCCACCGGCCTCACCCTGACCCATCAAGGCGGCTATGTGATAGGCATCCTGGGCGATGGGGCTTTGACAGCGGGCCTCAGCTACGAGGGCCTCAACAATATAGCTCAGGAAAAACCCAATAATCTCATGGTCATCCTGAACGATAACGGGATGTCCATTTCGGAAAATGTCGGCTGGCTGACCCACTGGCGAAACCGCATCACCCTACATCCCGACTACCGGACCCTGGTGGAGGGTGGGCGCACCCTGGCCAAGGCCTTGCCCCAGGGAGAGCTGGTGTGGCGCATGGCTAAACGGGTTAAAGACAGCCTCGAAGGGTTGATCATACCCAATATGATCTGGGAGGAGATGGGCTTTAGGTACGTGGGCCCCATAGACGGACACAACATATCGGAGTTGGAGTCGGTGATCCGTGATGCCATGAAATATCATGACAAGCCGCCCATGATCCATGTGATTACCCATAAGGGCAGGGGTTACAGACCGGCGGAAAACGACCCGGTAAAGTACCATCAGCCCGGTTCGCCCCTTGGCCCGGGCTCTGGGGCCCCCACCTACTCCAAGGTCTTTGCCGATACCATGGAGCGTCTGATGCAGGCCAATGTGGCGGTGGTGGGTATCAGCGCCGCCATGCTCGATGGAACGGGCCTCACCCAGGTGAAGAAAAGGTTTCCTAAGCGGGTTTTCGATGTGGGTGTCGCAGAGCAGCACGCGGTGACAGTGGCCGCCGGAATGGCCCGCGGAGGTCTCAGGCCCGTGGTGGCCATCTACTCCACCTTCCTCCAGAGATCCTTCGATCAGCTGCTTCACGACGTTTGCCTTCAGAATCTGCCCGTGGTCATTGGGGTCGATAGGGCAGGGCTGGTGGGAGAGGACGGCAGGACTCACCAGGGCATATTCGATATCGCTTTTCTGTGCTGTCTGCCCAACATGGTGATGGCAGCCCCCAAGGACGAGAATGAGTTGCAGCACCTGCTGTACACGGCCATCCAACGCGAAGGGCCTATGGCCATTCGATACCCCAGGGGCGTGGGCTATGGAGTTGATCTCGATCCAAAGCTGAAAGCTTTGCCAATCGGCAAAGGAGAGAGGCTCCGGGAGGGCAAGGACCTGGTCCTGGTTGCCCTGGGGTCCATGGTCTATCCGGCCCTGGAGGCTGCGGAAAGTCTTGCCGGAGAGGGGGTGGAGTGCACCGTCCTTAACGCGCGGTTCGTAAAACCTCTAGACCGGAAGCTGATCCTGGACAACATAAGCCGCACCGGCCTGGCCCTCACTATAGAAGAGCACCTCCTTGTGGGGGGATTCGGGCAGGCCGTGGTCGGGCTGGTAGAGGAGGCCATGCCGAAGGGTGCTAAGGTCAAGACGCTGGGTGTTCCAGATAGGTTTGTGGAGCATGGCCCTCGTTCGGAGCTGCTGGCGAGCCTTGACCTGGATGCTGATGGAATAGTGCGCCGTGTGAGGGAAGGGTTCCCCGAACTGTTCTCGACCACTCCTTCCAGCAAGGAGATGGCCAAAACGGCCTCCGACCGATCTTGAATAAGGTGGTACAGGGGCGAAATGGGACTTCCCAAAGCCTTCCAGAGATACCGGCCTGCGCTGGATGCCAGCTTAAAGGCAGCCTTCGATGGTCGCGACCTCTTCCTCTACGACATGCAGCGCTATCATATGGGCTGGATCGACGAGAAGGGCGAGCCCTTTAACGGCCAGGGCAAAGGCCTGAGGCCCCTCATGTGCCTCCTGGCCTGCGAGGCGGTCGGCGGAGACTGGCAGAAGGCCCTTCCCGCAGCAGCGGCCCTAGAGCTGGTCCATAACTTCTCCCTGATCCACGACGACATCCAGGACGGGGATACGGAGCGCCGTCACCGGCCCACGGTATGGCACCTGTGGGGGATGGCCCAGGGCATCAACGCCGGGGACTCCATGCGGGGCTTGGGCACCCTGGCCCTTCTCAACGGCTCTACTGAGCATCATCCTCGCAAGATTTTTGCTGCGCTGGAAGCCCTGGAGAGTGCATCCCTGGAGATGATCGAGGGGCAATACCTGGATATAAGCTACGAGCACCAGACCTCCATCACCACCGATGAGTACCTGGACATGGTTTCTAAAAAGACGGGAGCGCTCATGGAATGCTCCTTCCACCTTGGCGCTCTGCTGGGGACGGACGATCCGGATACGGTGGAATCCCTCAGGCGGTGCGGCAGGGAACTGGGGCTGGTGTTTCAGATAAGGGACGATACCCTGGGGGTCTGGGGGGTGGAGGAGAGCATCGGCAAACCCGTCGCCTCGGACATAAGGCGCAAGAAGATGTGCCTTCCTGTGGTGTACGCATTGCAGACGGCAAGCGGAGCCGATAAGCAGTATTTGCATCGCCTGTATGAAGATAGCCGGCCTACCCAGGACGGGGAGGTCGATGAGGTGCTGGCCATACTGGACCGCCTGGGAGCTATGGCACATTGCCAGGCCCTGGCCCAGGCGCATTGCCGGGGGGCCCTGGCTGCACTGGACGGAGTGGAACTGGCGCCTTGTATGCGGACGGATATCCGGCAACTGGCGACCTTTTTCGTGGAGAGGGAACACTAGTGCTTGGTAGCCGAAATCAGCGTGACGTTCGGTCGGGTGTCGTCGGGAGCCCGCCCTTCCAGCACTGGAAGGATGGCGGGGGTCTGTCCCGACATGTCGGGACCAGATATAAATTTATTCCCCCCTTCCTGGCCAGGAAGGGGGACAGGGGGATGGTCGAAAACGTTGCTAAACGCCTCAAAAAACTCGACACACGGTAATTTCCTGAACGGAGTTCCGATACCACCGGGTTCAAGACCCGGCTGGAAACGAGAGTAATAATCATGCCTGTACCTTTGTCACAGATGGTGGCGGTGACCTCCTACGTCATCAAACAGAAGCTTAAGAGGCGGAAACGCTATCCCCTGGTCTTGATGCTGGAGCCTCTTTTCAAATGTAACCTGGCCTGTGCCGGATGCGGCAAGATCCAATACCCGGCCCATATACTCAAGAAGCGACTTACCGTAGAGCAGTGTTTGAGGGCCGTGGAGGAATGCGGTGCACCCATCGTCAGCATTCCTGGCGGGGAGCCTCTCCTCTACCCGGAGGTCGAAGAGCTTGTAGAGGAGCTGGTGAAGCTCAAGAAATACGTCTACCTTTGCACCAACGCCATCTTGCTGAAGAAGAAGCTGGAGGAGGGGCTGTTCAAGCCTTCCAAGTATCTGAGCTTCAGCATCCACATGGATGGCCTGCAGGAAGAGCACGACGAGGCGGTTTGCCGGGATGGGGTCTATGACCAGGCCGTCGATGGGATAAGGGAGGCCTTGAAGCGGGGGTTCAGGGTCACCACCAATACCACCCTCTTCGACGGCGCAGATCCCCGTAGGGTACGGAAGTTCTTCGACGAGATGATGGACCTGGGGGTGGAGGGGATGATGGTCTCGCCGGGATACAGCTACTCCAAGGCCCCGGACCGGGAGCATTTCCTTCAGAAGAATAAGACTAATTGCCTCTTCTCCGACATCTTAT
>JACZVB010000202.1 GCA_022572865.1 Chloroflexota bacterium
ATGGGAATCCCGTTAATTGGTAAAGAACCCTGATATTCTTTGCTTAGGTCAGGGCGTAGACCCGGTAGCCGATGCATGGGGGAGGCAGGTCTTCGGGAATGAAGCCCCGGGCCACGGCCACCGTGGCGTTGAGCCACAGGTAACGCTCGGAAGCCGTCTCGAAGAGGACGCTGACGTAGAAGTAGTTCTCATCCTGGGGTCCCCCTTCCCCTCGGGCCTGGGCGTCCAGGTACTCCTGGCTGTAGACCAGCAGTCCCTTGTAGCTCATCATGATCAGATCGCCCTCATCGGCCTGGATGGTGATGCGGGCATCGACCTCGCCGACACCATCGTGTCGCATCAGGAATGGGTCACCGCCCCCTGCCAGAACGGTGCCGTTGAGCCTGGGGCCCTGGACCGTGGCCCCTGAACCGGGGTAGGTGATCCTGCGGACGCCCAGGGGCCCGTCCCCGATCAGATGGTGGGGTCCCTGGGGGATCTTCACCTCGAAAAGGAACTCCGTCTTGATCTCGGATGCTGCCATTTCCACACCCCTCGTATCGCCATCGCGGGCTGATTGATGCTCCGCCATTCTACACTCATCTGGTCGAGTCTCACGGCGCAGCCGCAGAGTCATTTTGGAAACTATACAGCGCGGGTATTCAGGTATTGATTAGGTACGCAGGGGCGGGTAGCATGATAGTCGATAACGTGAATAGCAGGGGGAAGAGACATGCCCAGGGCCAAGGTCAATGGGGTCGACATCTACTACGAGGTGACTGGCGATGGATTTCCTATGGTGTTTATCCACGAATACGCCGGGAGCTACGAGAGCTGGAAGGCCCAGGTGGAGTTTTTCTCCAGGAGCTACCAAGTCGTCACCTACAACGCCCGGGGATACCCTCCCTCGGAGGTGCCCCAGGCCCCGGAGGCCTACTCCCAGGAGCTGGCGGTGGAGGACCTTTACGGGCTGCTGCGCCACCTGGAAATCGATGAGGCCTACATATGCGGGCTGTCCATGGGGGGCAACGTGGCCCTGAACTTCGGCTTCAAACATCCCTCCATGGTCAGAGGACTGGTGATAGCGGGCACGGGCGCCGGCAGCTCCGACCCGGAACGGCTCCGGAGCCAGGTAGATGTGCTGGCGGGCAAGCTGGAGTCCCAGGGGATGGAGGGCCTGGCCTTCTATACACGGTCGCCCACCCGGGTCCAGCTGTTGCGTAAAGACCCCGAGGCCTGGGAGGAGTTCAACCGGTTGTTCCTGGGCCACTCGGCCCTGGGGTCTGCCCTGACCTTCCGAGGGGTCCAGGGCCGTAGGCCGTCCATATTCGACTTGAGGGAACAGCTGCGGAACCTTAAGGTCCCGACCCTGATCCTGACGGGGGACGAAGACGGCCCCTGTATCGAGCCGTCCCTATTCATGAAGCGGAATATAACCACCTCGGGCCTCATCATGTTCCCCCAAACGGGCCACACCATGAACCTGGAAGAGCCGGCCCTGTTCAGCCACTCGATACAGATGTTTATCAAAGCCGTGGAGGAGGGGCGGTGGGCTGAATACGACCCTGACGAGATATCCGAATTCCTAATCGCTCCGGGGCAGGGGGATGGGAATGGCGGCGGCTGACCAATGCCTCTTTCATGGATCCCGGATCAGGCTCTCCATGGCCTTAACAGGCTGATGAAATATGGGGTGTGTCCCGAGTGTCGGGATTGCCGGGAGTTTGATCCCGACTTGTCGGGACTCAAATATAATTTCCACCCCCTTCCTGGTCAGGAAGGGGGTCAGGGGGATGGTCGTCCCGACTTGTCCCGATTCTCGGGACTGTCGGGATTCAGCACCCTCCTAAAGCTTGTAGTGGGTCCGGGCGGCCTGATGCTTGGGGTCGTCGAGGCGAAAGAGGTCGGGATTACGACCCCGGTCGAGGGCCAGCCAGTAGGTGAAGAGCTGGAGCGGCACCAGGTATAGCATAGGCGTGAGGAACTCGGGAGCCTGGGGAAGGGCCAGGGAGACATCCGCTATGGTGGACATCTCCTCGTCGCCCTGCTGGACCAGGGCCATCAGCCCGGCCCCTGTCTCTTTCACCGCCCGTCCTATCTCCAATGCCCGCTGATACCCGGCGCCCGGGGGCGCTACGAGGGTGACGAGACAACCCGGGCCCGTGGCCACGAAGGGTCCGTGGAGAAACTGCTCCAGGTGGAAGGCGGTGGTGATGTCGTAGGTCGCCTCGTTTATCTTCAGAGCAACCTCGTACGCGGTTGAGGCGTTCGGTCCCCAGCCGGCGGAACAGTACCAGCCCTTGTCCTTGAAGCGCTGCACAGCCTCTCTGACCTGAGGCTCCAGCCCCAGGGCCTGTTCCATCAGGCCGGGAAGCAGGTCCAGGGCCCCCCTATTCCCCGAGTCGTCATCACCGGCCAGCCTGAGGGCCGTCATGGCCAGGGCCGTCATCGCCCCCGTGTGGCTGATGGTAAAGGCCGCGGACCTGTCTCGATAGGTGGTGCGAAGCACCACGTCGGCCAGATCGAGTTTGGCCTCAGAAGTCTGGCTGGTGACCAGGGCCGTTGCCGCTCCCGACTTCTTGGCCGAGTTCAGCACCTCCCGGGAGTAGTGCTTGGTCCCGGTGTGGCTGAGCACGATAACCAGGTCGTCGGAGGTCAGGGGTGGGGGATAGGCCGAGAACTCGAAGGAGTGCCAGGCCCTGGCGTCGGGACGGTGGCCCACCTCTCGGAAAAGGTGCTCTCCCACCAGGGCGGCATGCCACGAGGTGCCAATGCCAGAGATGTGGACCCTCTTGGAAGAGGCGATCATAGCCGCCAGATCGTCTGCCGCAGGGCCCTGGGTCTCCAGGATTTGGGAGATGGCCCCGGGTTGATCGAAGATGCAGTCGTGCATGTGGTAGGGATGGGAGTCTCGGGGTGGTGGTTTTGATACCATTAACGTCTCCTTTTTCTATATTGCTTGTAGACCTGCGGCCTCGGAGGATACCTTCTCAACCCTGAGGGAGTTCAAAGCGCTCCGGCTTCCCTCAAGCCGGTGATGTCGTCCCAGGAGTATCCGAGCTCCAGGAGGACCTCCTCTGTGTGCTGGCCTAATTCTGGGGCCGGGCCCCTGGCCCGTGCCTCGCTCCTTCCGAACCCGATGGGGGTGTTCACGGTCCGGTAGGAGCCCAGGGCCGGGTGTTCCAGGCCGGCCAGGTAACCATTGTCCTTCACCTGGGGGTCGTCGATCACCTCTGTGAGGTCCTGAATAGGCGCCCAGATCACCTGGTTTTTGTTCAGAAGAAGGCCCCACTGGTCCCGGGTCTTGGTGGCGAAGATCTGATCGAAGAGGGCGATAAGCTCGGTGTTATGGGCCAGCAGTCCCTCGGTAGTGGAATACTCCGGGACCCGGGCCAGGTCTGTTTGTCCCAGGGCGGCGCAGACCCTCGCCCAGTATGGGTCGGGGTTGGGGTTTTCCAGGATCAGCCACTTGTCGTCCCGGGTCAGATACCAGTTGGTGATGGGGCTGGGGGTCTGGGTTCGGAGGGGTCTCCGGGAGGGGTTGCGTCCGGTGAGCAGGGCGACCTGAAGATCGGTGCTCAAGACCCAGAGGGCGACGTTAAAGAGGGAGCCGTAGACCTCCTGCCCATGGCCTGTGCGCTCCCTCTCATATAGGGCGGCGAAGATCCCCGCGACCATAGCCAGGGAGGCGGTGTGGTCTCCCATGCCCCCTCTCTGGAGAATGGGGGGAGCGCCGGGCTCACCCATGAGGCCCATGATGCCGGAACGGGCCCAGAAGGCGCCGAAGTCCATTCCCAGGCGGTCCCCCTCGGGGCCCCGGTCCCCGTAGCCGGAGAAGGATAGATACACGACCCTGGGGTTCCGGGACGAGACGTCCTGGTAATCGAGACCAAACCGCTTTCGTCTTCGAGGCAGCAGGTTGGTAACGAATATGTCACAGGCGTCGGCCAGCTTTATCGCTACCTTTCTGGCCTGCGGATGTTTGAGGTCCAGGGTGATGCTCCTCTTGCCCCGGTTGTCTACCTCGAAGGCGTAGTTGGTGGTAAAGGGGCCGGAGGAGTCCTGGTCTGGGGCCTGGTACCCCCGCCAGGGATCGCCCCGAGGAGGCTCCACC
>JACZVB010000203.1 GCA_022572865.1 Chloroflexota bacterium
AGAGCGGGGGAGTAAAGGGAGGGAATATACGTGATCTAAAAGGCGTGATGGATAAGGAAAAGTCGGCTTTAGGTCTATTTATAACCCTTGAGCCTCCTACTCAGCCAATGCAGACTGAGGCCGTGGAAGCTGGATTCCATCATTCTCCCCTGTGGCAGAAAGATTATCCGAGAATACAGATTGTGACTATTGAGGGCCTGTTGCAAGGTAGGACGCCCATGATTCCGGGCAAGGTATCGGGGTATGCTACGGCACAGAAAGTAGACTCAGGGACGACAGGCCAGCTCGCCTTGAAAGAGAAGCCATGACGACCAATACGAAAGACCTAAGACAGCAGGTCATGGCGGCCAGGGCCGCCAGCCGGGAGCTGGCCCGGACATCCACCGCGGTCAAGGACCAGGCCCTGGCCAACATAGCCAGGGAGCTGACAGCCAGGGAGAAGGAGCTGGTCGAGGCCAACCGGCTCGACTATGAAGAGGGCAAGGGCACCGGCCTGTCCGAGACCCTGCTGGACCGGCTCCTCCTCACCCCAGACCGGCTTCGGGACCTCTCTCGGGACGTCCTCAGGATCGCCGGCCTTCCCGACCCGGTAGGCGAGACCTTCGACATGCGCACCATGCCCAACGGCCTTCAGATAGGCAAGCGCCGGGTGCCCCTGGGGGTCATAGGCGCCGTCTACGAGAGCCGGCCCAACGTGACCATCGACATCTCCGCGCTGTGCCTGAAATCGGGCAACGCGGTGGTACTGCGGGGTGGAAAGGAGGCCATCAGGTCCAACCTGGCCCTGGCCCGCCTGGTGAAGGACTCGGTGGCAGAGGCCGGTGCTCCCCGGGAGGCCGTCCAGTTCGTCGAGTCCACCGACAGGGCCCTGGTGGAGGAGATGCTGCACATGCGGGGCCTCATCGATCTGCTGATACCCCGGGGCGGGGACGAGTTCATCCGATACGTAGCGGAAACGGCCACTATACCCGTGGTGACGGGGGGCATCGGCGTGTGCCACACCTACGTGGACCGCACCGCCGATATGGACAACGCCGTGGCCATAGCCTACAATGCCAAGGTGCAGCGGCCCTCCGTGTGTAACGCCCTGGACACCCTCCTGGTTCACAGCGAGATAGCCACCCGGTACCTGCCCCAGATCGGGCGCGCATGGGGGGAAGCGGGAGTGGAGATGCGTTGCGACCAGAGGGCATTTGAGATTTTGCAAGAGGTAAACGGGGCCCGGGTTGTCAGGGCCAAGGATTCCGATTGGGGAAGGGAGTTTCTTTCCCTTGTGGCCTCGGTGCGGGTGGTGGATGGTATCCAGGAGGCCATGAGCCACATCGAGACCCACGGCTCGGGCCACTCCGAGGCCATAATCACCGAGGACTACTCCCTGGCCAACACCTTCTTGGAACAGGTCGATGCCGCTGCGGTATTCGTCAACGCCAGCACCCGGTTCACCGACGGCGGGCAGTTTGGCCTGGGGGCGGAGGTCGGGATAAGCACCCAGAAGATGCACGCCCGGGGCCCTATGGGCCTCAAAGAGCTGACCTCCTACAAATGGATCATCCTGGGAAAGGGACACGTCCGTCCCTAGAGAGGTAAACACAAATGGCTTCATACCGTTTCGAAAGAGAGTGCCGCACCCCCTATTCCGAAGCTTACACTATCGTCGATGGCGAGACCCCCGTGGGACGGGTGGACCTCCACTTCACCACCAGTGTGGTCCACGCAACCCTCAACGTCCTGGAAAACATCACCCAGGACGGTATCCAGGAGCTGATCGATGCCATGGACGAGGAGCTGGTGATGACCGCGGATGCGGCCAGGGGCGACTTCATAGTGGCCGTATATCAGGGCCGGGATGTCGGAGTCTTCAGCGACGAGGACTTCGATGAGGAAGAAGAAGAGGACAAGAACTAGCGCTTGGTTGCGAAAAAGGCCGTTACCATAGAATGTTTGTGGTCAGCCTGCCTGTCCTGAGTTCCATCGAAGGGAGCAAGGCCGAAGGGTTGAACCACTTTGGCCGCTTATGGTTCGACTAGCTCACCACGAGCGGATTGGAATCTCCGCTCATCCTGAGCCTGTCGAAGGACGAGCGGGGAACTTTGTAAAGTATTTTGTTTTGTTAACAACGTGACTGAGCACTAATACCGCTGGAACAGTCTGCCCCAATCGGTCTTCATCGCCTCTCTAATACGCCTGCGCCCTATCAGGTTCATCCAGAAGAAGTTGTGGTAGATGTTGGAGGCCAGATAGGCCCAGGGCACCAGGGGCGACTGCAATAGCAGCTTCTCGAGGCGTTTGAGCGGGCCCCAGTAGATGAGCTTCTGGCCCCGGCTGGCAAACGTGTTCTCCGAACCTTTGAACCCCCAGTCCACCCCCGATACGTCCTCCCCCACCACATCTATCTCCCGGGTATCGCCGCACCCAAGGCCCTGTTCATGGGCCAGGCGGATGAACCTTATTGACATCGGGTCGAAGCCCATCATCTTGGCCGCCACCGCATCGATGGCCACCTGGTCCGCCCCCGCCAGGATGACGTTCTTCACGTGCCATCGCATAGCCCGGGGGCCGGGGCCGTCTCCGGCGAAGGCCCCGTCCATCACGGCGAATATGCCCGGGTGTATCTCCTTCTGGATGGCCAGCAGGTCCACCAGGGTTTCGTGGATCACCGAGTGGGTGTAATGGCGCTTGTGGTTCAGCAGTCCGCCAAAGGCGTTCTTCATCGCCCCGGTCATGGTGGTGAAGACGTGGGTCTTAACCGTGGGAAGGTGGACTATGTTCTTGCCGATGAACGGCTCTGGGATGCGAATTCCGTCGGGGAAGATCTCATCCAGCACCAGCATCTTAGCCTTTGGCCTGTACTGCACCCACCGGACCGGGGCCTCCTCCAGGTGCATGTTGGGAAGCCCGTACCGGTCCACCACCACCTTCTGCTTGTTACTCACCTCCCCTTCTCGGGCGTCCACCACCACCGTGCCGTTGTGGGCCGCTATCAGCTCCCGGTACCCCAGACCCTGGAGCGACTTGATGACCCCCTCCAGCTGCCAGGGAGGGGTCGAGCAGGCGGGATAGAAGTACTGCCAGGAGATGTTTATCTTCAGCAGGGTAGCCGTGTCCTTGGACAGGTGCTCCTCCAACCCGGCCAGCTCCATCGCCCGCCGGTAGTCCTCCAGGACGGTGTCCGGGCTTGTGTACAGGACGGACACCCTTGACCTCTTGACCCTTCGGGTCTCGGGCCTGCGGTCCTTATCCCCGGTTTTGGTTTCCGTTGCCATGGTCCTTGCCCTTCATTATACAGGGGGCGAAGGCGGGAGGGCAGCCCAGAATGCCATCGACAAAGAACATCCAGGTCTGGTAGGCGGCATCAGAATTGACTGAGTGCTTCCGCGGAGCTAGGATTGACTGAGTGAAGAGGCCCTCCACGAACCGCTAGGTGGCATGTATTCTGCTCCAGCCATCGACTCAGTGGGCGATTTAGGGGCCTCAGGCCATGATTATGGGGCGCAACGCCTTAGAACTTCGCGGGACTAGCCGGCAGTAGAAGAGGTGACGATGGACAGCGGACAAAAAAGCAATTCCCCCACTATAAAATGCTCTCGAAACGGCCCTTACATCGTAAGGTACGTGGAGAGCGTGCAAAACTCCAGGGGAGAGGAGATCAAGACGAAGTCGGTCATGGCGCTCTGTCGTTGTGGGGGGTCGGCCAACAAGCCGTTCTGCGATAGCACCCATGCCGGGATAGGATTTTCTGATGAGAGGTTGAGCGACGGAAGCAAGGATAAGTGGGATGTTCACGCAGGTAAGAAAATCACCATCCACGACAACCGGGGGATCTGCTCCCACGCGGGATTTTGCGCCGTATTTCGTGTAATAAGGGAGCCCGGCGTCGACCCGGATGCCGCAGACCCTGAGGAGATAATCAAAGCCGTCATGCGCTGTCCCTCGGGCGCTCTCAGTTATTCAATCGATGGGGTTGAGTATAAAGACCAGGATAGAGCACCTCTGATCACTGTATCCAGGAATGGGCCTTACCAGATCACAGGCGGCATTGAGCT
>JACZVB010000204.1 GCA_022572865.1 Chloroflexota bacterium
TTGCCCTGGGCAAGGCGCGCAGCGACGATTTAACGACAGAGGAGCTGGCCGAGCTTACGGTGCTAAGCGCCAATGGACGGCGCATTGCCGACCTCACCGGTATCGAACATGCCTCTAACCTGTCCATTCTCGACCTTTCGGCCAACCAGATAAGCGACATCTCTCCCCTCGTTTCTCTCTCTGACCTCTCAATGCTAGTCCTTTCGCTGAACCGGATAACCGACATCTCTCACCTGGCTTCCCTCTCTAACCTGACGGAACTCCACCTTTCGGGGAACCCTATAAGCGACATCTCTCCCCTCGCCTCCCTCTCTAACCTAACGGAGCTCTACCTTATGAGCAACCAGATAAGCGATATCTCTCCCCTGGCTTCCCTCTCAAACCTGTCCTCGCTCTTCCTCCCGAGCAACCGGATCAGCGACATCTCTCCCCTCGCCTCCCTTAACAACCTGACCTGGCTCTTCCTTAACGGGAACCAGATAAGCGACATCTCTCCCCTCGTCTCCCTCACTAACCTGTCGAATCTAGAACTTTTCTTGAACCAGATAAGCGATATCTCTCCCCTAGTGGCGAACAGCGGGCTGGGGCAGGGTGACGTGATATTCCTTGAAGGCAACCCCCTCGACCTCTCGGAAGGCTCGGAAGACCTGGATAACATTAGACAATTAGAGGCACGTGGAGTATCTGTTCGAAGATAACAGGGCGCTGTTTTAGCAGCCTCCCTTTGGCGAGGGCTCAAAACCGTCGCGTCCGCCACGGGGAGAGGGACACCGCACGTGGGTCTAGGGAATATCCTGGTGGACAGGCAATTCTGTGTCGGCTATCATGGTAGCCCGACCCCTCGATGCTACCCTTCCACACACCATTTTCATTGATTTCCAGCTGGGAAGATGCTGTGGATGTATACGTACCGGGGAAGCCGGTTGAACAGCACGAATAGCTAAACGGGAGAAGAGATGAAGATCCACGAATACCAGGCCAAGGCCCTGCTGGCCCAGTACAGGGTCCCCGTGCCCCCGGGCCGGGTGGCGGGCACGCCACAGGAGACGGCCGAGGTTGCCCGAGAGCTGGGGGGCAGGGTTGTGATCAAGGCCCAGGTCCATGCGGGAGGAAGGGGCAAGGCCGGGGGCATCAGGCTGGCCGATTCCCCGGAGGAGGCGGGAAAGATAGCCGGCGAGATGCTGGGCAGCCGCCTGGTCACCCACCAGACCTCGGCCGAAGGGGCTCCGGTGAACAAGGTCCTGGTCGAAAAGGCAGTCCAGGCCCCGAAGGAGCTGTATTTAGGCATAGTCATCGATGGCTCGGCCCAGATGCCCGTGGTGATGGCCAGCGAGGCGGGCGGCATGGAGATAGAGGAGGTGGCGGCCACCACCCCGGAGAAGATCGTCAAGGAGTATGTAGACCCCGTCATAGGGTTCCAGTCCTTTCAGGGGCGCAGACTCGCCTCTGGCATCGGGCTGGAGGGTAAGCAGATCAGGCCCGCCGTGGCCATCATCTCGGGTCTGTGCAAGCTAATGCAGGAGAAGGGTTGCAGCCTGGTGGAGATCAATCCCCTGGTGGTGACCGAAGACGGCGAGCTGCTGGCCCTGGACGCCAAGGTGAACTTCGACGACGAAGCCCTGTTCCGGCATCCCGAGCTCCAGGAGCTTCGTGACGATTCCCAGGAAGACCCCCTGGACGTAAAGGCGAGAGAGTATGACATCAACTACATCAAGCTGGACGGCGATGTCGGGTGTATGGTGAACGGGGCAGGGCTTGCCATGGCCACGATGGACATCATCCAGATCATGGGCGCATCGCCGGCCAACTTCCTGGATGTGGGGGGTGGGGCCAACGAGGAGAAGATCTCCCAGGCCTTCAAGCTCCTGGTTTCCGATCCCAAGGTGAAAAGGGTGCTTGTGAACATCTTCGGGGGCATACTCCGTTGCGATGTAGCCGCCCGGGGAATCGTGGCCGGGGCGAGGGAGGTCGCAGTAGACATCCCCGTGGTGGTTCGCATGAGGGGAACCAACGTCGAAGAGGGGCGGAAGATCCTGGAGGAATCGGGCCTCGATATCTCCTTCGCATCAAACCTGAAGGACGCCGCCGAAAAGGTGGTAGCGGCCCGGCAAGCCAGTTAGGGATATCATGAGCATTTTAGTAGACAAGAACACCCGTCTCCTGGTCCAGGGCATAACCGGAAGAGACGGCAGCTTTCACGCCATGCGGTGCAGGGAGTACGGTACGGACCTGGTAGCCGGGGTGACCCCTGGCAAGGGGGGTACCGATGTTGAAGGGGTCCCGGTGTACGACTCGGTTCAAAGGGCGGTAGCCGAGACCGGGGCCAATGTGGCGCTGATCTTCGTCCCTGCGCCCTTTGCCGCCGACGCTATATTAGAATCTGCAGATGCGGGTGTTCCCCTGATCATCGCCATCACCGAGGGAATCCCCGTGCTGGACATGGTGTCCGTGGCCCGATATCTAAAGGACAGGCCCGTCAGGTTGATCGGGCCCAACTGCCCCGGGGCCATATCGCCAGGCAGCAAGGCCAAGGTGGGTATAATGCCCGGAAACATCCATAAGACAGGCAAAGTTGGTATCGTCTCCCGGAGCGGCACCCTCACCTACGAAGCGGTTGCCCAGCTAACGGAACTGGGCATAGGCCAATCGACCTGCGTCGGAATCGGTGGCGATCCTATCGTCGGCACCGACTTCGTCGGCATTCTGCGCCTGTTCCAGGAGGACGACGATACTGAAGCCATAGTGATGATAGGCGAGATCGGCGGCACACGAGAGCAAGAGGCCGCGGCCTTCATCAAGGCAAACGTTACAAAGCCCGTTGTCGCCTTCATCGGTGGTGCGACGGCCCCCCCGGGCCGAAGGATGGGCCACGCTGGCGCCATCATTACGGGCGAGGCGGCCACCGCTAAAGCCAAGGTGGAAGCCCTGCGGGACGCGGGCGCCGAGATCGCCCCCAGCCCCGCGGATATAGGCCTCACCATGCAGAGGGTGCTCCAGGGCCGCTAAACAAGCGCCCGGGCCGTAGGTCTTAGCCAGCCCTAATCTGCTGGACCCAGGGGACGCCAGGTTGAAAATGCCCCGGCAGTCTGCTATCGTCTAACCACTCACGACCTGCCTCGTGGGGCTGTAGCTCAGCTGGGAGAGCATCCCGATTCCATCGGGGGAGTCAAGTAGTCAAGTGCCCCTACCTATGGTATCTCGTTGATTTGTTCTTCGTATACATACTCCAGAGTGAGGAGGCTTGCCGATACTATATCGGCTCTACGAAGAATATCCAGCAACGACTCTTTCAGCACAATGCAGGCATGATGAAGTCCACAAGAGGACTACGACCCTGGCGTTTGGTTCACTCAGAAACGTTTGACACTCTGGCCCAGGCTAGAGGACGTGAAGCCCAAATAAAGGCCTGGAAGAATCCACGTTATATGGAGAGAGCGCTAGGTCTACTTTCCTAGCCCGAGATACCCGGATGCTGAAGGTCAACAAGGTCCGTGGTTCTGATTTCTTCACTCTATTAAGATTCGCAAGTTGAATTCTAGGCCTGTTTTTGCTATGGTCTAGTTCCTTTCCTATCAATCCTCGTGGGGCTGTAGCTCAGCTGGGAGAGCACCTCAATGGCATTGAGGGGGTCAGGGGTTCGAGTCCCCTCAGCTCCACCAACGTTTCCAATATGTACTAACTCTTCTTCAGGTCTCAGCGTCAACTCAAGAGGCGGCACAGGTAGAGTGTATTCCACGGTTACTTCTGGATCCCTCCAGAAGATTCGCTTGACGAAAGACTTCAGGAACTCCCTCCGCTCTTCAGCCGTTCCCACTTCTAAGATTCTCCCCAGGTCTTTGACATAAACCATCACCTGTTCTGCATCAATCTGCTCCACGATCCCCTTATCCAGGGCAAGTCTCGCTTCTGTCTCAGCCCTCAGCAGTTCATCCTTCTTCACCCGTAATACCCTAATCCTCGGGGCCAAGTCCTCCAGTTCCATCTTTCCCGTTTCCAGTGCGTCGTAGAGTCTTTCCAGGCGGTTTTCTATTTGAATGCGC
>JACZVB010000005.1 GCA_022572865.1 Chloroflexota bacterium
CAAAGCTTATCCTGGTTGGGAAATTGGCCTTGATCAGGCCGGTGATAACATTCACCGACGGTCTCTGGGTGGCTACTATGAGGTGGATACCGGTGGCTCTGCCCATCTGGGCCAGACGGGTCAGGGACTGCTCTACTTCGAAGGGGGCCATGGTCATCAGGTCCGCCAGCTCGTCGATGACCACCACCAGGTAGGGAATCTTCTCGCCGGCTGAAACCTTTAGATTGTATCCGCTGATGTTTCGGGCCGCAGCTGAGGCCATCAGCTTATAGCGATGGTCCATCTCCTGGCTGACCCACTTCAAAGCCCCCACCACCTTATCCATATCTACTATTACGGGCGTAATGAGATGGGGCAAGGTGCTGAAGCTCACCAGCTCGACCCGCTTGGGGTCTATCAGAACAAAGCGGACATCTTCAGGTGCGTTGTGCATCAGGATGCATGAGATCAAGGAGGTGATACAGACGCTCTTGCCGCTGCCCGTTGCACCTGCGATGAGGAGGTGGGGCATCCCGGCCAGGGAGCCAACCACCATCTGGCCTGCGCTTCCCTTGCCCAAGGCCAGGGCTAGATTAGATTTTGCGAGGCCCTTCCTAAACTCTTGGCCTTCCAGGGCCTCTCTCAAACCAACCAGGCTCATGGAGGAGTTGGGCACCTCTATGCCGACCAGGGACTTGCCCGGGACCGGCGCCTCGATTCTTATGCTAGAGGCCGCAAGGGCCAGGGCCAGGTCTTTGTCCAGGGCCAGTATCTGGTCCACCCTGACCCGCTTCCTGGACACCTCTTCCAGCCGTATGACGGGCTCGTTTTTCTCGTCCAGCTTGAACCTGCCGTTCTCGTCCCGCTCCCTCACCTCTTTGTATTTTCTGAACCAGCCCGGCTCGACCCCGAACTGGGTCACAGTGGGCCCGGGGTTTATCTGGGAGATCTTAGCCTCGATGCCGTGGCTGGCCAGGGCCTCTTCTATCTGCTCGGCCCGGCGCTGGTTATCGGCCGGTGTCAGCTCCATCTCAGTCGTAGATTCCAGAATGTCGGTAGACGGAAGCTTTGACCCGATCTGTTCAGAGGCGGCAAGCATGTTCCAGACCTGACTGGCAGGGCTCGCCTCCTTTAGCGCCGGGGGCTCCTCTTCCTGGGGCTCCAGCTCCTCGTCTTTCGAGGGGTCTTCGACTTCAACCACGGCGAGGCCCGGGTCTGTGTCCACTAATGTCTCATCAACGCCCATGACATATTTAATGGCGCCGTAGTCCGGGTCCTTGCTTAATTTAGGTCCCCGCCCGAAGAAGCGGCTCCCGATAGGCCCGTGGAACTTGCTCAGGTGCTTGATCAGGTTTCTTGTCCTCCGCATGTCATACCAATCCCTGATACGGACGACACTTGCCCCCAGCAAGCGTCCACTGGTCGTTACGGTCACGCCCAGCAGCGCCATTACGGTCACGGTCACGCGCCATGAGATTCGGGGGGTGAACAGGTATACCACGGCGACGCCTATCCCGATCAGCCTGAGAACGCCCAGGGCGTTCTGAGAGCCTATGATAGCGGTGCCGACGTCGCCTCCCAGGGTTGCATCGGCCAATGTGCCGGTCTCGGTCTGGAAAAAGGCCATGCAGCCGAAGGTCAAGGCCCCCAGGGCCACAAGGGACAGCCATCTATTTAACCGACGTGCCAGGCTTTGGGGATGCCTGAAGGCAACGATGATGGCGACCAGGATCCCTGCGCCGACCGGCGCCATGGCGATACCGAAGGTCTCGAGAAGGGTATCCAAGAAGACTACCAGAAGTGTGACTAGGATAACTAGTAATACTATTCCAGATGCAAACCACTTGACTTCTGGATTCGCCATTCCGGGACCGGACAGACCGAATCTCATTGCCGTTGGACCTCTGGGGAAAAGCCCGCCATTGGTTCCTCGGCCGGATCTGGCTCTAGCCATAATCTTTCCTCCTTTCCTACATCTTTAACCTCTACATCACTGATAAAAGACCCTTTACACTTCGATAATAACGGGCAATATCATGGGACGGCGCTTGGTCTCCTGTAAATAGAACTTGCTCAAAGCGCTCTTCACGGTAGTTTCAATTTCCTTTGTGCTGCCGCTGTTAATCTTACCATCCAGGGCCTCGGCCAGGACCCTGCGGGTGCTCCCGACAAGGGCCTCGGCCTCGCCATCCTCTACAAATCCGTAGGTTACGACCTCCGGAGAAGGGTCGATGCGACCGGTAATTCTATTTCTACTTAACGTAATTATAACAAACCCGTCCCTGGAAAGTCGCCTCCTATCCCGAAGGACCCTGCTATCGCTGTTCCACCTGCCTGCGCCATCCAGGTATACGGGCCCAGATTGGACAGTCTGGGAGACTTGGCCCCGCTCCTCGGTCAGCTCCAGAACATCACCGTTTTCCAACACGAAAGTGTTGTCCGAAGGTATTCCCAGGGACTCAGCCAGCTGGGCGTGAAGGACGAGATGTCGGTATTCCCCGTGCACAGGTACGAAGAACTTGGGAGTGGTCAGCCCAATCATCAGCTTCAGCTCTTCCCGACTGGCGTGACCGTGGACATGGACCTGCTTGATCCCTCCGTAGAGTACGTGGGCTCCCAGCCGGAATAGGTTATCGATGGTCCTGCTTATGAGGGTCTGGTTGCCCGGGATGGGGGAGGCCGACATTATAACGGTATCGCCCTCTATGATCTGCATGCGCCTGTGCTCCTGGTTCGCCAACCGGGACAGGGCCGATGAGGGCTCCCCCTGGGTGCCGGTGAGGATGATTGCCACCCTACGATTAGTGAGGCCAGCGGTCTCCTCAAAGCTGACCAGGGCGCCTTCCGGAATGTGAAGATAACCGAGTTTAGTGGCAAGCTGCACGGTCTCCACCATGCTCCGGCCCTCGATGCAGACCTTACGGCCATGGGCAACAGCCGCATCGATGACCTGTTGGACCCGAGAGACGAGAGAAGCAAAGGTAGCCACTATCACCCGCCCCTCCGCCTCCCCCATTATAAGGTTCAGCGCATCGCTAACGACCCTCTCAGAAGGGGTGTAGCCGGGCAACTCCGCATATGTGGAGTCTGACAGTAGAAGGTGAACCCCTTCCGCCCCTAGCCTGGCCAACCTGGCCAGGTCGGCCGGCTGGCCGTCTACCGGAGTGTGATCGAACTTGAAGTCGCCGGTGTGCACAACTGTGCCTACGGGGGTATGAATGATGAGGCCCATGGAGTCGGGAATGCTGTGGCACACCCTGAACATCTCCACCTGAAAGGCGCCGACGAAGAAGGGCTCCCCAGGGCTGGCTGACACCAGTTTCGTGCCTTTGAGACATCCGTGTTCTTTCAGCCTGGCGGCAATCATACCCTCGGCCAGCCTGGAGGCGTATATGGGCGCGTCAAGCTGCTTGACCACGTAGGGCAGCGCTCCTATGTGGTCTTCGTGGCCGTGGGTGATTACTATGCCACGGACCCGGGAGGCATTTTCGACAAGGTAGGAGATGTCCGGGATAACCAGGTCTATGCCTGGCAGGTCCTCTCCTGGAAACTTAACACCGGCATCGATGACGAGGATGTCCTCGCCGTACTCCAACGCCAGCATGTTCTTGCCGATCTCACCTACTCCGCCGAGGGGGATGACTTTGAGAGGTGGTCTGGTCATTTGGGGATACTAAAACATAGACAATTGCTCTGGTCCGTGCTCTTCTTCGGGGACCTGGTCGGCCTTGGCTAGGATAGCTGGTATCTTCTTGACATCCTCTATCAGTGTGTCCCTCAGGCGCTGCTGGTGCAGGGCCGCCGCAGGATGATACATTGCGAAGACCATCTGCCCATCGACCTTCTTAGAGGTGCCGTGGACCTTGCTGATGGACTGCTTGGAGAAGAAGCGGGCCATAGAGTATCTGCCCAGCGTCACCACCAACTTAGGCTTGAGAAGCTGTATCTGCCTGTCCAGCCACCCAGAGCAGGCCTGGATCTCCTCCGGCAACGGGTCCCGATTCCCGGGAGCCCTGCATTTGATCACGTTGGTGATATAGACTTCAGACCGGTCCAGACCTATGACCCCCAGAAGCTCCTCCAGGAACTTACCCGCCGGACCCACGAAAGGACGCGCTTGCTGGTCTTCGTAGAACCCTGGGCCTTCACCGATGAACATGATCGCCGGACTCTCAGGCCCCTCGCCCGGAACGGCATGGGTTCGACCCCGGCACAGGCCGCACTTCTCGCAGACTGAGATAGAGGAATGGAGATCGGTCAGCTCAGACAAGAGCCCCTCCAGCAACCAGCGATGGGGGCGAACCTAGACGCGTCCCCGTAGAGAACGGAAGACCTGCAAGGACTAGGGTAATGCAAATCGCTTAAAGCGGCGGCTCTATGTGATACTGGAACAAGATCCGTACTAAGAAATACGCCCGGAGGATGTAAGAAGCGTCTTAGTGCTTACGCACGAAGTATAGCATCGGTGTCAATCCGATATTGAGGTCCGCGGGCCCGGACCCCTGGGAAGTGTCCGAATAGGAAAAAGCCAAATAACGGCTGGAACTGGTCCTGTTATTGACAGAGAGGGATGGAATCTGAGGTCGAGGGGATGAAAGAGCCCTGGGTAGAGGGGAAAGGGTCAGGAGTCCGAGCCCATCTGGTCGTTTATATAGTCCACGGCATCCTTGACCGTGAGTATCTTCTCGGCGTCCTCGTCCGCGATCTCCAGCTTCCTGTTTTCGTCGCTGAACTCCTCTTCGAGGGCCATGATCAGCTCTACCAGGTCCAGGGAGTCGGCGTTCAGGTCATCTACGAAGGACGCTGAGAGAACGACTTCTTCCTCCTCCACACCCAGCTGGTCCACAATTATCTTTTTAACCCTATCGGAAATGGTAGCCATGTCTGACTCCTAGTTACTTTCCCTCATATGTAAGGGTATTCAATGGTCTGTGTCAAGCACTTATCTCGGCCATCAAGGCCCCAAGAACGCCGTTGACGAATCGAGGCGAGCTATCGCTGCCGAAGGTCTTGGCCATCTCCACGGCTTCGTTGACCGCGACCTTGGGCGGCGTTTTCTTCAGCCACATCAGCTCATATATGGCGATACGCAGTATGTTCCTGTCTATGATGGAAAGCTGGTTGACCGGCCAACTTGGAGCATGGGTCTGCACGATTTTGTCTATCCTCTCCAGATTGCTGGTCACTCCGTTCACCAGCTCCGTAGCAAAGGCCAGGGAGTTCTCCGGCACCGCTCCTTCCTCTTTGGTCCTGCCTAAGATCCCCTCGATGCCATGGCCAACAGCATCGGCCTCGTAAAGGGCCTGCAGGGCCGTGATCCTTCCTCGACGCCTGGGGCCGGGCATGGGGCCATCCTCGTCTAGGCCATAAACATCCCGCCGTCAACACCCACCACCTGGCCTGTAATGTAGGAGGACTGAGGGGAGGTGAGAAATTCAACGACGTGGGCCACATCTTCTGGGGAGCCGAAACGCTTTTGGGGGACCAGTCCCTGGAGCCGCTCCTTTATCTGATCGCTAAGTCCCCGGGTCATGTCCGTGTCGATAAAGCCGGGGGCCACAGCGTTGACGGTGATCCCTCGAGAAGCGACCTCTCTAGCAGTGGTCTTGGTCAGGCCGATGAGGCCCGCCTTGGCAGCCGAATAGTTGGCCTGACCAGGATTGCCGGTCAGTCCAACTACGCTGGAGATGTTGACGATTCTTCCCCACCGGCTCTTCACCATGTGCACCAGCACCGCACGGGTGCACATGAAGGCGCCCTTTAAATTGGTATCCAGGACTGCGTCCCAATCCTCGTCCTTCATCCTCAACAGCAGGGCATCCCTGTTTATTCCCGCATTATTCACCAGAACATCCACCTTGCCGAAGTGATCGATGGTGGATTTTACCAGCCTGTTCACTTCTTCAACTTTGGTGACATCGGTCTTTAAGCTCAGGAGCCGTTCTTCCGAGCCCCCGGCCTCCAGTACCAGACTATGGGTTCGGGAGGTATCACTGATGCCTCCGATGACCACCGATGCACCGGCGGACGCAAGCTTCAGCACGATGGCCTGCCCTATTCCGCGCGAGCCCCCGGTAACTATAGCTACTCTGCCCGAGAGGGTCTCTTCCACTTCACTCTGCCGGGGCTAGCCCGCCTAGGGCCAGCGCCACTAGTCTTTACGAAAGTCCGGGAGGTTAATGGCCTTGACCGAAGGGTCGATACGCCGGATCAAACTGCACAGGATTCTTCCGGGCCCTATCTCTATGAAGGTAGACACCCCTGCCCCTATCATGTACTCCACCGACCCTAACCAGCGGACGCAATGGCAGAGTTGCCTCACCAGCTCTTCCTTCACCTCGCCGGCGCTCACTACGGGCATTGCACTGCTGTTGGCGATAATGGGCACTGCTGCATCGGCTAAGTTTACCGCTTCCAGGGCTCGGGTCATTCCCTCCACCGTAGGCTCCATCAGACTGGAGTGGAAGGCCGAGCCTACAGGCAGGGGCACCACTTTCCTGGCCCCTCTGGCCCTGGCCATGTCCAGGGCCCTGGGTATGTTCTCTACGGGCCCGCTGATGACGATCTGCTCCCTGGAGTTGACGTTGGAGATCTGCATGCCGGTCTGCTGGCAGATCTCCTCGGTAGTAGCCTCATCCAGGCCGATGATAGCCGCCATGCCCCCTGGATTGAGGTTATTGGCATCCTGCATGAGGCGCCCCCTCTCCCTGACCAGGCGCAGGGCCTCCGGGAACTGCAGGGCGCCCGCCGCCACCAGGGCAGTGTACTCGCCCAGGCTGTGCCCGGCCACGAAGGAGGGCGAGAGCTGCCATTCGTCCGCGGACTCCTTCATCTCGGCGAGGGCGGCGATGCTGGTGGTAAAAATGGCCGGCTGAGCGTTATAGGTCTGGGTAAGCTCCTCCTGGGGCCCCTGGAAACAGAGGGCAGTCAACGGGAACCCCAGGGTCTCGTCAGCCTCATCGAATATCCTGCGGGCCGATTCTGATCTCTCGTAGAGCTCCTTTCCCATTCCAACGGTCTGGGAACCTTGTCCGGGGAAGATGAAGGCCATCTTCTCCGGCGGTGATTGTATGGCCATGACGACTACTCCTTAATAATGCTCCTGAAAACTACTCCGCAAAAACCTCTCGACCATTATAAGTGCCACAGGTTGGGCAGACATGGTGGGGCAATTTCTGGCTATGACATCTGGGACAGGGTACCAGGGCCGGCCTGATCATGCTGGAGTGGGCACGACGCTTATTCTTCCTGGCTTTGCTGGTCTTTCTTTTTGGCAGGGCACCCATATTACACCATTTCCCGTATCATCTACTCAGGCGGTTTGGCCTCTGGCTACAACAAAGGAGGACTGGTCCTGGTTGTCTTTACTGGAGCCGTTTGGCGGCGGGCTACACATGCACTGGGCCCGGTTGAGGTCGGCGCCGCACTGGATACACAGTCCAGCGCAGTTAGGCTTGCATAACGGTTTCAGGGGAGCGTTGAGGACAGCGTATTCCCGCAGGGCCGGCTCCAGATCGAGGAGGTTCTGGGAGTCGATAAGCAGCCCTTCAGCTTCAAGCACTATCCTCCCCGTTCTGGCTGAGGCCTCACGCACCGGAACGTACTCCTCTTCCATCTCAAGCTCGAAACCATAGTCAAAGATGGTAAGGCAACGGACACATGTACATCCGATAACCGCCGCCAGGATACCCTGGACCAGGATACCACCGTCGGTACGCATCAGAGACAAGCCGCCTTTTATGGTAGCCGGCCTCACGCCCTCATCTACGGTCAACTCCACATCAACATCGAGAGCCCTGACCGATCCGATGGGCCCTACAATCATTTGGGCTACGTTAATCAGCATCGCAGAGAGAGAGGAACTATTACTAGGTTGCGTCATTATAGAAATCTGTGGAAATCAGTGTCAAGGCTTCCGGCGAGCGATGAGCCCCAGGACCTCAGGCATAACATAATACCATGTAACAGTGTTGACGGGCCTTGAGGCCTGTGGGTATGATGCGGCTGATAAGCGGTAAATCATGAGCCAAATACTGCACATCACCTGGACGGCATTCGATTTTCATGCTCGAGACCCCAGGTGCGCCCCTTTTAACGTTTGGTGAAGAATATCACAAAGGCCTGGTAAAGTCCAACGCCAGCGCAGGAGCAAGGGATGAACTGGGAGACCATCAAACTGGATATCAAGGATGGCAAGGCCATCCTGACCCTAAATCGGCCTGACAGGCTCAATGCCTTGACATCGCAAATGGGGCAGGAGATCAGGGAAGTCCTTACCCAGTTGAACGAAGACCTGAGCACCCGGGTCCTCACCATAACGGGAGAGGGACGCGGTTTCTGCTCCGGGGCCGACGTGTCAGGTGACGAGCAGCGTAGCCAGGCTGACAGCTGGCTATTCCGGTGGCACGAGATTATACGGCAGATGCGGTCCTTCAGAAGCCCGATTATCGCCGCCGTCAACGGCGTGGCGGCCGGGGCCGGCCTATCCCTTGCTGCAGCCTGCGATGTGCGCATCGCATCTGAGGAGGCCCGGTTCACTGCCATCTTCGTTAAGCGGGCGCTGTCGGTGGACTGCGGCCTCAGCTACACCCTCCCCAAGATCGTGGGGCTATCCAACGCGCTCAGGCTGATGTACTCCGGCGATATCATCGACGCCCGGACCGCCGAAAAGCTAGGTCTGGTAACCGAGGTAGTACCCGCGGAAGAGTTACCTGCCGCTGCGGACAAGCTTGCCACCGTCATAGCAAATGGGCCTCCCATTGCCATCGCAGCCATCCGGCGGGTCACCTACTCCGCTATGGATTCGGGTCTGGACACCGTCCTGCACATGGAGCAGAACACCAACCAGATCCTGCTTCACACCGAGGACTATCTGGAAGGGGTGCAATCATTCAGGGAGAAGCGAGCCCCCGTCTTCAAGGGCCGTTGACCCCGGGGCTGAAACCGGATGGCCCGACCTCGCGGATGGGTCCCCTGCTGGTGATTTATACTCTTCTCTGCCGCTCTGGTTTGATCGTAGCGAAGCAGGGACGACCTCATGGCTGAACGCATAGTCTCGGCGAAACCCCAGGCCCAGGACGGCGCCCTGGACACCAGCCTCCGGCCCAAGTCCATGAGAGACTATATAGGCCAGGACAAGGTCAAGGGCAACCTTGAGATCGCCATAGCGGCGTCCAAGAAGAGGTCCGAAGCCCTTGACCACATTCTTCTCTACGGGCCACCGGGCCTGGGCAAGACCACCCTGGCCAATATCGTGGCCGTGGAGATGGGGGTCAATATAAAGATCACCTCCGGCCCGGCCATAGAGCGTCCCGGTGACCTGGCCGCCATTCTGACCAACCTGAAAAAGGACGACATCCTATTCATAGATGAAGTACACCGCTTAAATAAGACCGTCGAGGAGGTCCTCTATCCGGCCATGGAGGACTTCGCATTGGATATTATAATAGGCAAGGGGCCCGGGGCCCGCAGCTTACGACTGAAGCTGCCTCATTTCACCTTCATAGGGGCCACCACCCGTTACGCCATGATCAGCGCACCCCTGAGGAACCGGTTTGGGGCCGTATACAGGCTGGATTTCTACAGCGTCGAGAACATCAAGGAGATCGTTAGAAGGTCGGCCCGGATACTGGGGGTGGAGGCAGAAGAGGCCGGGCTGGAGGAGATCGCCCGTAGGGCCAGGGGCACACCCAGGGTGGCCAACAGGCTTCTCAAAAGGGTGAGGGACTACGCCGAGGTTATGGCCGAGGGAAGGATAACCGAGGCGGTGGCCAGGGAGACGATGGTCAGGCTGGAGGTCGACTCCCTGGGCCTGGACGAGATAGACCACAGGGTGCTACGCACTATCATCGAGAAATACGACGGCGGGCCGGTGGGCCTGGATACCGTGGCGGCATCGATAAGCGAGGAGTCGGATACCATTCAGGACGTATACGAGCCGTACCTTCTTCAACTCGGGTTCCTGGGCCGGACCTCCCGGGGTAGGGTGGCGACCCGCGGGGCCTACCAGCACCTGGGCCTGGTATATCCGGAGAAGGCCGCTTCCGAGCAGGGGTCTCTGTTCAATTGAGAGTTTTCACCTTCATTGGGGCCTTCGTGGTAGGGGTCATTGCTGTCGTGGCCCTGGCGGCGCTCTACCTCATGTGGAAACACCGGCAATGGCAGGAGGAGATGGGCGGGGCCTATAACAGCAAGGCTTCCTTCAACGAAGCTCAGGACAGGCAGGACACGCCTGACCAGTAAGAGGGGTGAGTTAGGTTTGGGGGTAGACCCCAATCTCTATCACAGCCCCGCGGCCTGCTGGGTCATGGAGTGGAGACGGGCGTAGACACCGCCGTTCCTCAGAAGCTCAACATGGTCGCCTATCTCGGCGATCTTGCCATCGTCTATGACCACTATCCGGGAGGCGTTGCGAACGGTGGACAGCCGATGGGCTATGACCAGGGATGTCCGACCCACCAGAAGGCTGGCCAGGGCCTGCTGGATGAGAAGCTCTGTCTGAGTATCGATATTGGCTGTGGCTTCGTCTAGGATCAGGATTCGGGGGTCGGCCAGGACGGCCCGGGCGAAGCTGATTAGCTGCCGCTGTCCTGCGCTCAGGTTGCCACCCCTCTCCTGAAGCTCGGTGTCATAACCCTCCGGGAGACGATTTATGAACTGGTCTGCCCCTACTATCCTGGCGGCCTCCTCTATCTCCTGGTCCGATGCGTCCAGACGTCCGTAGCGGATGTTATGTTTTACTGTGCCGGAGAAGAGGAACGGCTCCTGTAACACCATAGCGACATGCTTCGTGAGTGAGGCCCTGGTGACCTGGCGGATGTCCACCCCGTCTACGGTAATACACCCCTCAGTTACCTCGTAGAGGCGGGGGACCAGGGCAACCAGGGTGCTCTTGCCTCCGCCCGTAGGCCCTACCAGGGCCACCGTTTCTCCCGCCTCGATCCTCAGGTTGATGTCGTGAAGCACCTCGATGTCCTTGTTGTAGCTGAAACTGACGTGGTCGAATTGGAGTTCGCCCCTCATCGAAGTCAATGTCCGGGCCCCGGGGGCATCCTTGATCTCCGGCTCCACATCCAGGAGCTCGAATATCCGGATGCCAGAGGCCATGGCCCGCTGCACCTCTGTGTACTGCATGGTCAGGTTGCGCACCGGATCGAAGAACCGCTGGATGTACAAAGCGAAGGCCACCAGTACCCCCACCTCCAGGCCGCCTCCCAGGGCCTGACGCCCGCCGAATATGATGACCAGGGCTAGGGCCAGGGCGCTAATTATCTCAACAGCAGGCAGCACGGCAGAGGATAGTTTGCTGGCATCGAGGTTAGTGTTCAGATGTTTCATGTTCAGGGAATCGAAATTCTTCAGGTTCAGATCTTCCCTGCCCATGCCCTGGACCACCCTGATTCCCGATATGTTCTCCTGAAGGGCGGAGTTGACCGCAGCTATGGCCCTCCTCACGCTGAGGTAAGCTCTCCGGGCAAAGCCCTGCCAGTAGAAGAGAAGAAGGAACAGGAGGGGGAGAACGGCCAGGGTTATGAGGGCAAGCTGGGCGTCAATCAACAGCATCGCCACTACGATGCCACCCAGTATCATCACATCACCAAAGGCCAGGATGCCGGTGGTGAGGAACTCCTGAAGCTGGATGATATCGTTTTGCATCCGGGACATGATGCGCCCCACCTCGTTGCGGTCATAGAAGCTCAGGGAAAGTCCCTGTAGGTGGACGAAGAGCTTATTACGAAGGGCATAGAGGACAGACTGTCCCACTCGAGCCATCAGGACCAGTTGCAGGTAGTTGGCTCCCCATCCGATAAGGGCATTGGCAGCGAAGATCGCCACTAACCAGTCCAGCCGGCCCAGGTCTCCGGCTGTGATGGCATCGATAGCCTCGGCTACCAGCCAGGGGGAAGCCACCATTGTAAGTGTGTGGAATATCATGCCGATGGTGGCCACAATGACCAAACCCTTGTGGGGCCCCAGGAACGGCAGCAGCCGCGCCACTACTCGATGGGTGTAGAGGCCTGCCTTCAGATCGACCTCGTCCAGGCCTCCTACCCGACCGTGATAGTGCATATGCATGACGTTAGCTATTGAACTCCTGCGGGCCCCTTCAACCCTCGGGTGGGACCGGCTCCTGCTGGGCTGTGAATAGAGCGGGTCGGGACAAGGTATCGGACGCAGCCTCCTGAGGCCTCAGTTGAAGCTCGTATATCTTCTGGTAGATACCTCCCCGGGATAGGAGCTCCTGGTGGCTCCCCCGCTCCACGATCTTTCCATTCTCCAATACCAGGATAACGTCAGCGTTTCTCACCGTGCTCAGCCTCTGGGCTATGATGAAGGTGGTCCGGCCCCTGATCAATTCTTTTAAGGCCTGCTGGATCAGCATCTCTGTCTCGGTATCCACACTCGCGGTAGAGTCGTCCAGGATCAGTATCCTGGGGTCCATGAGCAGAGTGCGGGCTATGGCGATCCGCTGTTTTTGGCCTCCCGAGAGGGTTGTGCCCCGCTCGCCGACCCAGGTATCGTAGCCCTGGGGAAGGGACTCAATGAAATCCGTGAGCCGGGCCGCCTCGGCGGCCCTTTCAACCTCCTCCATTGTGGCGTTATAGGCGCCGTAGGCGATGTTGTTCCTGATGCTATCGGCAAACAGGAACATCTCCTGCTGCACGATTCCCACCTCGCGACGCAGGGACTTCAGGGTCACGTCCCCTACATTCAGTCCATCTATCGTGATGGAGCCCTGGGAGACATCATAGAACCGCGGAATGAGGTGAACTATCGTCGTCTTTCCGCTCCCCGTGGCCCCCAGGAGGGCGACTACCTGCCCGGGGCTGATCTCGAAGTTGATGTCGTCCAGGGTTGGAACGGAGGAATCATAGCGAAAGCTCACACCCTGAAAAACCACGTGCCCCCGGACCCTGGGGAGCTCCACCGCGCCCGGTTTCTCCTGGACCGGAGACTCCGCGTCGAGAATCTCGAAGATTCGCTCCCCGGAAGACGCTGCCCGGGAGAACAACGTGATGACGAAACCGACTATTCGCACGGGGAAGGCTAATAGGATCAGGTAGAACACGAACTGGGCCAGCTCGCCCGGGGTGAGCCTGCCTTCGGCCACCTCTCGCCCTCCGACCCAAAGGATAGCCCCGGTGATCAGGGCAAAGATGAAGTTCATCAGGGGCGCATTGGAGGCCTGGATCCTGCTGGCCAGCACATTCTCATCGGCCAGGTCCCGGGCCTTGCTGGCAAATACAGCGCTCTCATAGTCCTCTCGGGAGAAGGCCCTTACCACCCTGGCCCCGGACAGGTTCTCCTGGAGGAGGGCCCCCAACTGGCCGGTCATCTCCTGGATGTTACGCCATATCCACCTGAGACGCCGGCTTACTAAAATGGCCCTGGCCGAGACCAGGGGCAGCGCTCCCAGGCTTATCAGCCCTAGCTTCCAGTTGGTTATAATCAGTACAGCGCTCACGCCCGCGAAAAGCACAATCAGGTACACGGAGCGCACCAGCCCCAGGCTGATGAACCATCTCACTCCCTCAACGTCGGCCGTAGCCCTGGACATCAACTGGCCCGTTTGCTGTTTATCGTGATAAGCGTAGCTCAAGTGCTGAAGATGATCGTATAGGGCGTTCCGAAGGTCGTAGGCAACCCTCTGAGATATGTATTCGGATATGTAGGTCTGAATATAGGCGAAGATCGCACGGGCCACGGCGAAGGCCAGCACCACCAGTGCAAGCAGGACGAAAAGGCCGAGGGTGTCCTTCTCAATGAATTTGTCTATAGAGTCCCCAAGTAGGCGGGGCACCGCCAGGGAGAGGAGGGTAGATATGATGAGGGCAAAATAGGCAACCGCAAGTTGCTTCTTGTAGGGTCTAAGGAATGTAAGGAGTCGAAGCAGGTACCTCATAGACAGATACTAAGCCTACCAGCATCTGCGGTTGGACTTCAAGGGTGCGCGGAGAGCCAAAGGCCGTTCCCTGGCCCTAATCCTCGTCTTCGGAGTCGTCTAGGTTGGGTCGATCATCCTCGCCATTGTCATCCCGGGTACAGGACTCCTACTCACCGCGGTCGCCACGGCGCGCCTGCTCTCCTCCCCTTCCACGGACCTGTATCTTGTCGGCGATCAACCCGCCATCGGAGGCCTGGGTTGCGATCAAGGCCATTTCAGAGTCAAAGGCCAGCCGAAATGGGAAATCTCACGTTAAAGGATATCGATTGGCATTTCCTCTTGAGGCAGCAAGCCCAGGGGCTGTACCCCTGGGCTGTTGTTCAGTCTCGCGGGATGGCCTCACGGTCATTCCGCGGTGATCTCAACGGAGTCGGGGGCGCTGTCGCTGGTCCCGTCGTTGACCACGAGAGTGGCCACGTACTCGCCGTCCACGTCCGCGACGAAGGTGGGGTTGACGATGGTGGCGTCCGAGAGCGTGGCGCTGCTACCGTCTGGAGCGGACAGGGTCCAACTGTAGGTGAGCGGGTCATTCTCTGGATCGCTGCTGCCCGAGCCGTCCAGTTGCACCGTTGCTCCTGTGGCCACGGTCTGGTCGGCGCCCGCGTCAGCCTCTGGAGCCTCGTTGGGATCAGCCTCCGCCTCGATCTCGACGGAGTCGGGGTCGCTGTCGCTGGTCCCGTCGTTGACCACGAGCGTGGCCACGTACTTGCCGTCCACGTCCGCGACGAAGGTGGGGTTGTCGATGGTGTCGTTCGAGAGCATGGCGGCGCTACCGTCTGGAGCGGACAGGGTCCAACTGTAGGTGAGCGGGCGAGTCTCTGGATCGCTGCTGCCGGATCCGTCCAGTTGCACCGT
>JACZVB010000205.1 GCA_022572865.1 Chloroflexota bacterium
ACGTAAACGTTGGTTGCTGTTTTGCCCGAAACCCCTGCACACCGGGTTAGCCGTTCTACGTAAGCACGGCCAGGTCCGGGGTGCCATTGTCTAGTTGCTCGGGGCCCTGGTCTGTGAGCAGATAGCTTCCGCCTATCAGGATGCCGATATTCTCCTCGGGAAGCTGGAGGCAGGCGTGCAGGTAAAAGACCATTCCGGGTTCGAAGGTGTAGGGCGATTCCCGGATGATGGCCAGGGGGTCCAGCCAGCTGGGCGGATAGGCCGCGGAGATTCCCACTCCAAATCGCATGGGGGCATACTGGGCCAGACCCCGCTTCTCCAGTGGCCGTAGAGACGCCTCCTCGGATGCGGATACGGGCCCGCCTACCTTGATGGCCTCCAGCCCCGCAAGAAGCGATTCCTTGGCCGCCTGGCAGAGGTCCCTGAGACGGGCGGAGGGCTCTCCCAGAGAATAGGTCTTCATGGCCACGCAGTGATAGCGCCGCGCCACACCGGCGAGCTCTACGTGGATAAGGTCCCCCGTCTCAATCACCCTGTCGGTGGGCAGACCGTGGCCCCCAGGAGTACGGGGCCCGGTGGCGATCCATGTGGGCATCGCCGAGTAATCGCTGCCCCGTGAGCGTATGGCGTAGTCGATCTCTGCGGCAAGCTGTATCTCCGTTATCCCTGCCCGGGTCTTGGTCAGGGCTGCCTCTATGCCTGCGTTGGTGTATTGGGCCGCCTCCCTGATGTACTCCTGCTCCCTGGGCGACTTGATGAGGCGCAGCTCCCCGATGACGTTGGTGGCATCAACTATGGTGGTTGCCCCCAGGGCCTTAGTCAGCCTGAGGGCGTAGGCCGCCGGCAGGGCGAAGGTGCCCAGGTCTACGCCAACCTTTTTGCCCAAGATTCCCTTCTCTTTGGCCACTCCGGCGATGATCTCGGCGGCGTTGTCCGAGCCGAAGTGGTAAGTTCGCAGGTCTCGCACCCAGGAGGTCTCATGGGCCAGGGGTTCGTCCACCTCCCGAATGATCAGGGTGGGCTCGTCGTCGCCGGTGGTGAAGACCAGGGCTTGCTCGCTGAAGTGGGTGTGGGCGTCGTAGCCGCCGATATAGTAGAGATGCTCCGGCGCAATGCAGATGCAGCCGTCCAGGCCGGCCTTTCGCAGGGCCTGCCGGGCTCTATCCAGTCGCTCTCGATGCTCTGATTCGGAGAATGCCGGTCCCATGTTTCACCTCCCTGGGGATAGTTTCAAAAACCCTGAGCTCCCTTCGACCCTTCCCGTACAGGAGGAATCGAAGGGGACACTGCCTCTCGTTCGACTTGGTTCGTGACCTGGCTTTGGAAACCCGCTTCGATGATGCCAACGATGGTTTTTGGCTGGAAACGAGAAAGCCGAATGAGCTGTATCGCCTGTTCCCTTAAATCTAATCCAATAGTACCCAAAACACCAGACTTAACGGAATCTGCGATATCCCTGCAGCGGACGGCATCGGCTTACTCCTTCAGGGACGGATGGGTGGAAACCTGGGTGTGGGAGGCCTGAGGTGATCCGTGGTGGATGTATAATTACCCCCATGGAGAGGCTTGCCATAGCTAGGGTGATGCTCCTCGGCGTCCTGATAGGCCTTGGCCTAGTAGGGACCGTCTCGCCTGCCCATGCCCAGGGCCCCGAAAACCAGGTCTACATCCTCACGGTGGACGGGGCCATAGACCCGATCTCAGAGCGCTACATCTCCCGGGGCATCGGCAAGGCCGAAAAGGATGGGGCCCGGCTTCTGGTCATAAGGCTGGACACCCCGGGAGGCCTCCTCTCCTCCACGTTCAAGATCGTCGAGAGGTTGCTGGGGGCCCGGGTGCCGACGGTGGTCTACGTATACCCGGCAGGGGCCTTAGCCGCCTCGGCTGGGACCTTCGTAACCGTCGCCGCCAACTTTGCGGTTATGGCCGAGGGAACCTCCATCGGGGCCGCCAGCCCCGTTGGAGCTGGCGGGGAGGACCTTCCTGAGACCCTCTCTGAGAAGGCGATCAACATAACCGTGGCCCTGATGGAGGGCATCGCTGAGAAGAGGGACCGGAATAAGGACCTGCTGGTCAGCACCGTTACCGAGGCCAAAGCCTTCACCGCTTCGGTTGCGGTGGAACAAAATATCGTGGATTTCATCGCCACAGACATGGATGACCTGCTAACCAAGCTCGATGGCAGGGTTGCCCAGACGGCGGCGGGAGAGGTGGTGATTGAGACCGAGGGCCTGGTCAAGAGGGAGATCGGCATGAACGCCGCCGAGAGGTTCTTCTCCTTCGTTGCCAACCCCAACATCATTGGCATTCTCCTGACCATAGGGGGCCTGGGTATCCTCATAGAGCTGCTGCATCCCGGGTTGATCGTACCGGGCGTAGGTGGGGTGCTGGCGATGATCGTAGGATTGGTGGCCCTGGGGACCCTCCCCTTCAACTGGGCCGGCGTTGCGTTGCTGATAGTGGCGGCGGTGTTGATCTTCTTGGAGATGCAGGTCCCTGGACTCGGGGTCCTGGGGCTGGGGGGGGTCATCGCCTTTATCATCGGCTCCCTGCTTCTGTTCTCCGTGGGTGAGCCGTCTTTCCCCGGAGCGCCTGTGTTGAAGATTAGCCTGTGGCTATTGGGCATCCTTTCGGCTATGATGGCGTTGTTCACCCTGGTGGTGGTTACGGCCGTGGCCAGGTCACGTCGCCTCAAGTATGTCAGCGCCCTCGCCGAGCTGGTAGGCCAGAGGGGGCGCGTCACCTCGGACCTGGACCCCACGGGGACGGTGCAGGTGGCCAGCGAGATGTGGAGCGCCGTGTCCCAATCGGAGGAGGTGATCTCGCAGGGCGAAGAGATCGAGGTGGTTGAGGTCAGCGGACTGGTACTTAAGGTCCGTAAGGGATAAGAAGAAAGGAGCGTCAGGATGCCGACAGTTTTATTTCCTGTTGTCATAGTGCGCCAATACGAGCGGCTAGTCCCTTTTCGATTGGGTAAATTCATTGGCTTGGGAGGGCCGGGCCTCAGGCTCTTGATACCTTTTGTGGACAGCTTCCAGAAGGTAGATACCCGGGAGCAGGTGGAGCGTGTGCCCACTCAGAGCTATATCACCAAGGACAACGTGGTGGTGGACATGGATTTCGTTCTCTACTATCGCGTGATCGAGGAGATGGCGGAGAGGTCTGTACTCAAAGTGGAGAATCCTGACAGGGCGGTGCAGCAACTCGCCGTGGCCGAGCTGAGGTCCATCGTTGGAAACATCACCCTGGCGGAGGCGCTGTCCGAACGGGAGAGGCTACAGAGCCAGCTCCAACTGTCCCTGGACGAAAATACGGAACGCTGGGGGATCAAGGTGCAGGGAGTGGCAATTAACGAGATCGACCCGCCCCTCGGGGTAAAGGCTGCCATGGAGCGGGAGAAATCGGCGGCTGCCATCAAGACCGCGGAGATCACCGAGTCGGAGGGCCAGCGTCAGGCCCAGATCAACCGGGCAGAGGGCGAGAAGCAGGCCGCCATCCTCAACGCTGAGGGTGAGCGCCAGGCCGAAATACTCAAGGCTGAAGGGGCCCGCCAGGCTGCCATCCTCAACGCCGAGGGCTTTAGCAACGCCCTGGACAAGATCTACAGCGTGGCCAAGAACGTGGACGCCAAGACCATGAGCCTCCAGTATTTCGAGACCCTGAAGCAGCTGGGCTCCAGCCCCTCCACCAAGTTCATCTTCCCCATGGAGTTCACCAATGTCCTCAAGCCCTTCCTAAATCTGACCTCCAACTCGGATGACTCGGAGGAATCAAAATAGCCGGCCCGAAGTCCGTGCATTGGATATAGGCGAGGTCCGATAAGGCCACGGCAGTCACGGGTGTAATGTGATGCTGAGGGCGGGAGGGAGGCGCCGGCTCATCCGCGGAGCGGCGTTTCCCGTTAACTCAGGCCCGAGAAATCAGGGCGGAGGGGTCAGTCCCACATGCCGGTGCTGAAGTACCGCTCGCCCAGGTCGTTGAGGATGGTGACGATGCGTCCCTTTCCGACCCGCCTGGCCACATCGT
>JACZVB010000206.1 GCA_022572865.1 Chloroflexota bacterium
ACGATTCGTCCCTGGCCCCGCCCGGCCACCACGTGCTATCGGCCTGGACCCTTTATGCCCCGACCCATCTGAAGGAAGGGTCTTGGGAGACGGAAGGGCCCCGGGTTGGGGAGCAGCTCATCGACCTCCTTTCCGAGTACCTGCCCAACTTCAGGGAGTCGGTCATCGATTGGACCCTCCAGACACCCCAGGACATCGAGACCCGGGAGTTCATGACCGACGGGAGCATTCGCCACATAGACATCACCTCCCGGCAGATATTTACCGGGCGCATGCCTTACCGTTCGCCCATACGCAGGCTGTACCTGTGCGGGTCAGGCACCCACCCTGGGGGCGAGATCACCGGAGTCCCGGGCCACAACGCCGCCAGGGCCATCCTCAAGGACCTGGAAAAGGTCGCTGTATAAGGTTGCAAAAGGCCGACGAAGCTTCAACCTTAAGGGACTTGACTGAAAATCCGTGACGGGAGAGTCCAGAGTCCCGACCCGTCGGGACCAGGTTTATTCCCCCCCTTGCTAAGGATTGAGTACACGACAATTTCTAGGCCACTCTGACCAAACAGAGAATGGGGGTTCCAAGGGGCTAATACCCACTTGGCGGGGGTCCGGGGGTATCCCCCAGGTTTATTCCCCCCTCTCCCTTGCTGAGCCTGTCCTGAGACTGTCGAAGGGGGAGAGAGGGGGTGGCTCGATGGGTGGCAGCTCACGAGTGCGGCCCCTATTCGGGACAGACTTTATGATGCAGTTTTCCGCAGTCAATTACTCGCAAGCTGATGGAATATGGGATGTGCAGTCCCGAGTGTCGGGATTGCCGGGGGTTACTGGGGGTGCCCCCCAGACTTAATTTCTTCCTCCTTCCTGGCCAGGCCTGTCCTGAGTCTATCGAAGGGAAGGGGGCCAGGGGGATGGTCGAAAATGTTATTAGACGCTCTCCACTTAGGTGTTGTAAGCCCCGGGCTCCCAGCCCCAGGCCCTTCGCCAGCCTCTGGGCAGATCCTTGAATCGGTCGAGCCTGAAACGCTCTATGGGGATGGAGGTCTCGCCGTCGACGATTAGCTGGCTGACAGTCTTGCCCGTCGCCGGGGAGAGGCCGAAGCCGTTGCCCGAGACGGTGACCACCACGAAACCCTCGGGATAGCCCGGCATATCGATGATGGGATAGCCGTCCGGGGTCTGCTCAACGACCCCGCCCCAGGCCCGGAGCACCGAGAGGTCATCAAGCTCTGGGAGAAGCTCCGCCAGCCTTCTGGCTATGTTGCGGACCAGGGGCGTATTGGGCTTGGGAGGCTCGCCGGCCAGCTCCACGTCGATCCACTCGTGGGGCCCCCCGCCGAAGACCAGGTTGCCCCTGAGGGTCTGGCGGCCGTATAGGCCGTTTCCGGAGAGAAACATGTCGAACCTGGGCTCCAGGGGCACGGTGGCCAGGATCTCGACCCTGGCCGGGGCCACGGGCACAGTCAGGCCTACCATATCGGCTATCATGCCCGTCTGGGGCCCGGCTGCGCTCACCACCACCCCGGCCCCGATGACGCCAGCCGTGGTCTCGACGGAAGCCACCCTGCCGCTTCGAAGGTTTATGCCCGTAACCGAGGTGTTCTGATATATCCTTCCGCCCCGGTCCTGGAAGGCCCAGGCGTAGGCCTGGACAGTGCGCTGTGGGTTGGCGTGGCCGACATTAGGAAAGAAGATGCCTGCCAGCGCCTTCTCAGAGAGCTCGGGGACCATGTCCCGCATCTCCTGGAAATCGACCATGCGGGCCTCGATGCCATGCTCCCCGGAGTTATCCCTCATGGCGTGGACCAGGTCCACCTCCTCCTCGGTTAGCGCGACCTGGAGTCTCCCCTTCTGCACGAACTCGGTGGGGTAGCCCAGCTCCAGGTCCAGGGTTGACCAGACCTCCCGGGCCAGGGCGGCCAGGGGAATGACGTCGGGCTCGTCGGCCCGAGGGCTCAGGCTCCCGCCATTGCGGCCCGAGGCCTCCCGACCTATGGCCCCCTTCTCCACCACTACCACATCCATTCCAGCCTTGGCCAGGAAATAGGCGGAGCTGAGGCCCGATACCCCTCCCCCTATGATCACCACATCGGCGCCGTCCACGGCATTAGTTGCATTCTGCATGTCGACTACAAGGTCAGCTTCTCAAGATTCAACAAAGAAGCCCTCGTCTGGATGACAAGGGCCATGGTCCACAACCTAGTTAGCGCACAAAAATCAGCATGTCAAAATCTCTTACAGAGGCCGTATAACAAGCCCTCCAAACTTAATTTCTTCCCCTTTCCTGGCCAGGCCTGTCCTGAGCCTATCGAAGGGTATCCACCAGGTTTATTCTTTCCCTCTCTCCCTTGTTAAGCATGTCCGGGGTCACTGGATAAGTCCTGTAAAGCGGGACGTGCAGAGGGCGAAGCCCCCGTTCGTGGTGAGCCTGTCGAACCATGCGGGGGGGGATGGTCGAAACTGTTATTAAACACTCTCCTTACACCCCTTACTCGCCGCGGTTATCGCTCCACGCCACGCTCTGAACCTCGGGCTGGGACTGTAGGGCCTTGAGGGCCTTTTCCACCAGGCGTCTTCGATACGCCTTCTCCTCCTTGGGCCCGAGCGACGGATCACCCGTAGTGTGGGTTACCGCCTTCCCCTGAACGATACGGTTGGCCCCTATACTCTGGGCCAGGGGCACCATGGCGGTGATGAAGGCGGTGGGAAGACCGGCCCGCTCCAACTCCTTGGCTAACGTAGCGCCGCTACGGGTGCCAGTCCCTCAGGTGCCGGTGAGGATGACCCCCTGGACACCGGCGGCCTGGAGCTCAGCGGCTATCTCCCGGCCAAACTTCTGCATGTTGGCCACATACCCCAGGTTGCCGACGGTGGAGTACAGGTAGTTGTGGAGCTTGCCGATGGCCTTCTCATCCTCCATGTCCCGGAGCACGTCCAGGGGCACTAGCCTATCGGGGTCGCTGTTGACTTTAGTGGTATCGAACCCTCCGTGTACCGATTGCCATTTATCGGGGGTCAGGTCCCGGGTGTCCGTGATATCGTACTTGGCCCAGTGCTCGGCCCATCCGCCGGGTATCTTGTCCGGATTGCCCTTGGGGACGACCCCGCCCTCGGTAACGATGGCGATTGTGGCCGAGGCCACGGACGAGAGGGCCGGGGCGGGTGGGACTATCTCCACCTTGGGCAGAGGCCACTCGGTCTCGAAAGGCTCTCCCCTCACCTTCTTCAGCAGCATGTCCACCAGCCTCGTTGCCACTGGCTTCTCGTGGAACTCGTTCTTGATGCGGCCCGTGGGTATGTAGCCCTCCTCGTCCGCAGGACCCAGCTCCTCCCCCCTGCCCAGCTTAACCGCTATTCTCGATATAGTGTCGATGGCGTCCTTCATGCCGACGGCGGTGTCGGTGGTGGAGGCGATGTAGACTTTAGAGCGGTGAGCAATCACTCCCGGATTCTCCGGGTGCATGCCCGCAACGACCGGTATCCCCAGCTCGTCTCGTACCTTGGAGCAGACCTGGCCGCAGGCAAGCCCGTATCGACCCGAGCCGAAGGCGGGTCCGGCGACGAAGACATCGGGCTTGAAATCCCGCACAAAGGCAACGATCTGGTCCAGGGCCTGCTCCTGATGCTCTGCTATGTAGTTGTCGCCGCACAGGACCGTGGCCACCACCCGTCCCTCATCCCCGGCAGCCAGGGCGTTTTCCAGGGCGTTGGCCGGGCCCAGGGGCCCGTCCGATACTTGTGGCGGCGTATCGGCCTTCTCCTCGCCGCCTACACCGGCGAAGAACTGGTTCAGGTAGTGGACTACCCTTAGCTTGGTCATATTCGTCTCTCTCCGGGTCCGCTTATCCCACCCTTCGGTTTGGACCGATCACCTCGGGCTGGGTCTGATTCGTGGGTGTGCTAATGGCCCTACTGGATTATACACCCGCGTTTAGTGGGTGGAGAGACGCCATATTCACGGGAAGCTTTGTGCCGGGCCCTAAGGACATCTGAGATCGCCTCGGTTAGCCATGGCCTGGGAGGGGGCTACTTC
>JACZVB010000207.1 GCA_022572865.1 Chloroflexota bacterium
GTCGTTGATTTCCTCGCCGACGACCTGGACGATCTGCTGGCCCAGCTAGACGGGCGGGTGGTGGAAACCGCTGCCGGGACACGCACCCTGGACACCCGGGACCTGTCCAGAGATAGGATCAACAAGAACCTGCTGGAGAATTTCCTGGAGTTCATTTCCGACCCCAACGTTTCGTTCCTTCTTTTCTCCATCGGCGGCCTGTGGATAGTTATCGAGCTGTTCAACCCAGGCTTGATAGCTCCCGGCGTAGTCGGCGTTATCGCCAGCAGAATTACGCGCAAGTTTCACCGTCCCTGCATAGTCATGGGAGCCGAAGGAGAACTGGCCAAGGGCTCGGGTCGGTTACTCGAGTCCCAGTTTGGCAGTGTGATAGAAGTGCAGTTCAAGTCGAAAGACAGATCGGACCCGGTATCCAAGGCCGATGTGGAAAGTGAGGAATACCTAAGGAACGCCATTAAAAAGCGATTTCCTGACCACGGCATCCTGGGGGAGGAGGGGACGAGTCAGGATGCGGGCCCCTCAGGTTTCGTCTGGGTTTTGGATCCTTTAGACGGGACCGTGAACTATATCAACGGCCTGCCCATCTACAGCGTATCTGTAGGGGTGCTGCACCGAGGCGCCCCGGTGGTCGGGTGTATCTGGATCCCGTGGCCGGGAAAGAGCCAGGGGTCGGTATACAACGCCAGGAAAGGCCACGGGGCGTTCTTGAACGGGACTTCCATCTCCGTAAGCAAAAACTCAACCCCTCAACCGGGACAGCTATCCATCTTTCACCGGGAGTTCAGGCTTATGTATCACCGGAATGCGGGTGGGAAATCACCGACGGGTGAGGGCCGGGGCCCGGGGAGCCTGGCCTATGAGATGGCTTTGACTTCCAACGGCGTGTTCCAATTCGCTGTCTTCTCTTCCCCCAGGATATGGGACGTGGTCGCGGGGGTAGTGCTGGTCCAGGAAGCTGGCGGCGAGGCCCTCACATTTGACCGCAAACGGCGCAGGTGGGAGAAGCTGACCAGGTTCAGCGTCTCCTCAGGTACGGCCCCGGATGGAACGGCGGAGCTCCGTAGCTGGGTAGCCCCGGTAATGGCTGGAAACGGAGAGATGGTGGACTATCTTGCCGGGTCCATGAGGCCTGGCCGGCTGCGGTGGCCTTTTGGGCGGTTCTTGGGGCGGCGCCGCTAGGCCTTGCCCGGAGCAGGGATGAACCTGGTGTGTAGTAATGCTTCCAGGCGGCCTAGATGAGGGGCCAGGGCACGTCCCAGCGAGCCCGTATCTCGGGGAATACAGGGTTGTGGAGGACCTCCTGCATCCTCAGGGCCAGGGACTCTATCTCCTCGTCGAACAGCACCCCTTTCAGGGTATGGGACAGGCCGCCGGGAATGTGAAACCGGGCCAGCTCCCTGGCAATTTCGTCGAGGGTCTCCTGGGGAATCGGGTCTCCTCCGAAATCCCAGATCACGGTCCTTAGCTTGTGCTCTACGCTGAAGGTCAGCCCGTGATCGATGCCCCACACCTTGCCATTGAGGTCCTTGATGCAGTGCCCACCCTTACGGTCCGCATTGTTGGCTATCAGGTCGAAGGCTGCGATCCTCTTGACCTCCTGAGGATGGGGCTCCCTCAGCTCGAAGTAGGTCACCCGAGGCTCGGCGTGTATGAAGAGCTGTAACGAGCCTGTGCCGTGGGGGCCGTTCCAGATGACCGTCGGCGGAACAAAGCGCCAGCCCAGGGCCTCGCTGAGCAGGTATGCGGCGTACTCCCTCTTGAAGAGGGTCCCCGTTGGGAAGTCCCACAGGGGATTCTCCCCCTTTCTGGGCTTGTATATGCCATGGCCGATGTCTCGATCGTCCAGGGACAGCTTGACCAGGAAGGTGTAGTTGGATCCCCTGGGGATCAGATCGCAGCTTTTGGCCGAGGCCCGGCTGAGGCTTTCGCATACCTGGCTGTGGCGCTCGGGGTCTAATACCTCGGTATCCGATGTTGGCCTCGGGCGACTTTCCCCGGGCTTCTTTCGCACGGCTATTCCAGCCTCTCCCGAGCATCGGTGGGATGCCCGTTGGAGCGCACACAGAAGTGGCCTTCGGTGTCCATAGGCAGGTGACACAGCGGGCAGAGAGGCCTTCCGGCGGCGCAGACCTTAAGGCCCTCATCGGAAAGGGTTGCCGCCTGGGCGCTGGTCGCCTCGAAGACCAGGGTTGCGACCGCCGAGTCGTCCTCGACGTCATGGTTCCAGAACCGGAACACACCTCGCACCTGGTCGTATTCAAGGGCCTGCTTGTCCACCTTGAACTCGATGGCAAGGCCCTCAGAACCTGTGCTGGCCTGAGGGGGCTGAGATTGAACGGTTTTCTCTTCGGCCAGGCCAAGGGTCCTCTTGATCGATAGACTGAGCTCCAGCAGCTGCTCCTTCTCCAGCCAGAGGACGGCGGACCCCGCCGGGGAGTCCATCACCAGCCTGAAGGTGCGTTTTCCAGGCTCTCCTATGGCCTCGACGTTCAATCTGGATACGAGTCCTAGGTCGTGGCTGGCTTGGGGCATTGGAATCTCTCTTTTGACCAGAATCTTTCGAGCATGGTCAGCTTGATTAGTTACCTATTCTAACGCCGTATCCTCCTCAGGGTAAATGGCCTTCACGCTCTTATTTGGCCTTTGCTTTGGGCCTGGGTATAATTAGCCATTGAGAATGCGTGATGGGAGATAGGTGAGATGCTGCCAGATTTTGCCGTAGGGAACCCGGGGTGGGAGGCGATATTCGCCACGTCCATATTCGGCGCCTCGCTGATCATCGCTGCACTGGTCTATTTCGTCTTCAACAAGATACTCAAGGTTCTGGCCGGCAGGACCAAGACATCTCTGGATGACCTGATCGTCAAGGCCGTTGGCCGGCCGATATTCATCTTCGTACTGGTCTTCGGCCCCTACACTGCACTTACGGCCACGACCTACCTGGACGATCACCAGGACCAGTTGGATAGGGGGCTCCTGTCCGCCGAGATCATCATCGTAGGCTACGCCGTCAGACGGGTGCTGGGCGCCCTCATAAAATGGTATGGCACCGAGATAGCCAGCAGGACGCCTACATCGTGGGATGAGCGGGTCCTGCCGATGTTCCAGCGGATCACCAACGTGGTCATCTACGCCGTGGTGTTTTTGCTGGTGCTGGACGCCCAGGGCCTGGATATCAGCCCCCTCATAGCGGGCATGGGCATAAGCGGCCTGGCATTGGCCCTTGCGGTCCAGCCCACCCTGTCCAATTTCATAGCGGGAACCTACACGGTGACCGAGAGCGGCATAGGCGTCGGCGACTACATAGAACTGGACGATGGCAAGACAGCGGGCTGGGTGGAGGAGGTGGGCTGGCGCACCACGAAAGTCAGAAACTTCTGGAACAACCTGATCATCATCCCCAACAGCAGGCTCTCCGACTCCGTAGTCACCAACTATCAGGCCCCTAACCCTGCCGTTTTCGCCTTTGTAACCGGCGGGGTAAGCTACGAGAGCGACCTGGACCACGTCGACCGCGTTGCCATGGAGGTGACCCAAAAGGTGCTGAACGAAAGCGATGGGGCAGACCTGACCTATAAACCCGTCATCAGGTTCCGGGCCTTTGGCGACTCCAACATCGACTTCATGGTCATCTTCAAGGTCAGGGGCTTTGTGGACCAGTTCATCATCAAAGACCGGATCATCCGGGGCCTCCACAGGCGGTTCGGGGAAGAGGGCATCGAGATCAACTACCCGGTGCGGAAACTGGTGTTCCCTAAGGAGTTTAATGTTAAGACCTCGCCCCTGGCAAAGGTGGAACCTTCCCAGGTAGAACCTCCTAAGGTGGAACCTCCCCAAATGGAATCTCCCCAGGGAGACCCGGACTCCTAGACGGCCTTGCGTAAGCTCATCTATTCCCCCTTGCAGGGGAGGCAGTATGGTAGGCTACCGCCTTTCTCCCAGAGGGGGATAGGGGCCAATAGCCCATTCATCTTCAGGAGGTGTCCAATGGAAGCTACAGAGATGCTGACG
>JACZVB010000208.1 GCA_022572865.1 Chloroflexota bacterium
TTTCGACGAAGGCCTCTATTCTGCGCCCCGCATCGGTAGGGTCGTAGCCATCCAGGGCCCGGGTCACCTCCAGCACCAGTCGGTTTAGCTCTGAGAGGAGCCACCGGTCCAGGTCAGAGGTGGGCGGGGCCTCTTCCCCGTCCCCGGGAACATAGCCGTCGATGAGGGCGTAGGTAACGAAGAAGGAGTAGGTGTTCCAGAGGGTCAGCATGAACTTCCGCAGCACCTCGCCCACCAGGTCGTCGGAAAAGCGACGGGAGTTCCCCGGCGGAGATGCAGTGTACAGATACCACCTGAGCGCATCGGCCCCCCGGACGTTAAGGACCGACCAGGGGTCCACCACGTTGCCCTTGCGCTTGCTCATCTTCTCCCCTGCGCCGTCCAGGATGTGGCCCAGGCAGATGACGTTATCGAAGCACGGGACGCCGAATAGCAGGGAGGAGATGGCATGGAGGCTGTAAAACCAGCCCCGGGTCTGGTCCACCGCCTCGCAGATGTAATCGGCCGGAAACCGTCCATCCTCCCTGAGGGTCGAATTCTCGAAAGGATAGTGCCACTGGGCCAGGGGCATAGCCCCCGATTCGAACCATACGTCTATCACCTCGGGTATGCGGGTCATGGTGCCGCCGCACTCGGCGCACCGGAAATGGACCTCGTCCACATACGGGCGGTGGAGGTCCAGGGGTTCGGGTATGCCCCTGACCTCCGGCCTGGCCCTGAGCTCCTCCACCGAGCCGATACACTCATATCTCTCACAGGAGTCGCACCGCCAGAAGGGGATGGGTGTACCCCAGTACCGCTCCCGGGAGATGGCCCAGTCCTGGACGTTCTTCAGCCACCCCCCGAACCTGCCGTTCTTGATGTGTTCCGGATACCAATTGATCTTGTCGTTCCCCTCCAGGAGGGTGTCCCGGATGGCGGTGGTCTTTATGTACCAGGTGCTCTTGGCATAGTAGATCAGGGGCGAGTCACAGCGCCAGCAGAACGGATAGGTGTGACGGATAGTGGTCTGCCTGAATAGAAGCTGCCTCGCGGCCAGGTCGTCAATGATCTGGGCGTCGGCGTCTTTGACGAATTTTCCGGCGAAGGGGAAGTCCCCCAGCACCTTACCCTGAAGGTCCACGTGCTGGACGAAGAACAGGTCCTGAGCAGCCCCCGCCTTGAAGTCGTCCTCGCCGAAAGCCGGGGCCATGTGCACCACCCCAGTACCCTCGTCCAGGGAAACGAAGTCGGCCCCGATAACCCGGAACCCATCGGTCTGCTCCGGGGTAAAGTCCTCATCCCTACGAACAAAGCCCTCTACGAACCTACCCAGGCTGGGCACCTTATAGGCCACCGGGTTGTAGAGGGCCTGGTAACGGATGCCCACCAGCTCCTCTCCCCTGAGGGTTCCCACCACCTGGTAGCCCTCGGGTAGGAACTTCTCGGCCAGGCCCCGGGCCAGTATCAGGCGCTCTGGTACAGCCCCATCGGCTTTGTCCTCCACCAGCACGTACTCGGCCTCCGGGTCCAGGGCCAGGGCGGTGTTGCCCGGCAGGGTCCAGGGAGTGGTGGTCCAGGCCAGGATATAGGTGGGGAGGGGGGAGGAGGCTATCAGCTCCCCGGCCTTCGCCGGCCCACCCTCGGCCCCCGGGTCTACCCTGAACTTGACGGTTATCGCCACATCCTTGGTGTTATCGTTGTAGCCCAGGGCCACCTCGTGATCGCTGAGGGAGGTGACGCACCGGGGGCAGTGCCAGATGGACTTGTAGGCCTGGTGGATCATATCCCGGCCCCACAGCTCCTTGAGAATCCACCATATGGTCTCGATGTAGCTGTTTTCGTAGGTGACGTAGGGATGGGCCATGTCGATCCAGAAGCCGATCCTGTCAGTGAGGTCCTCCCACTCCTTCACGTAGCGCATCACGTTCTTTTTACAGACAGCGTTGAACTCGGCGATCCCATAGCGCTCGATGTCGGCCTTACTGGTGAAACCCAGCTGTTTCTCCACCTCCAGCTCTACGGGAAGTCCGTGGGTATCCCATCCAGCCTTTCTGGGAGCGCAATAGCCCTTCATGGTCTTGTAGCGGGGCATGATGTCCTTGAAGACCCGGGACAGGACGTGGTGGATGCCGGGGCTTGCATTGGCGGTCGGGGGGCCCTCGTAGAGAAGATATTGAGGCCCGTCCCTCCGCTCCTCAACTGAGCGCTCGGGGATACGCCTCTCTTTCCAGAAGCCCAGTATCTTCTTCTCCAGTTGAGGAAAGTCTACCTTTGCGGATACCGGTTTGAACATTGTTATGCCCTATATCTCTTACCTTGGATAAGTAGCCAATAATTCTAGTTTATACGACGTTTGCTACCGACATGAGGCAGATTCGTCATGTCATTCCGAGCGAAGTGAGGAATCTGGGGCGGGGCCGTTCCTTTCTGTCTGCGGGATTTGCCCCACCACCACAAATTCTTCATCCCGATTTTATCGGGACTCAGAATGACGACTAACCGGCCTCGTATAACTTGTCCCGATACTCGGGACTTGTAGCGTGGGTCCAGCATACTAGCACCATTGGCTAAATATGTTGCGGAAGGGCCTCCGGGAGGTCCGGGACCTGCCTGGCTCCTGTGGGGACGGTGATGGAGGAGCCCTGAAAATCGTTCCCAATGGGCTCGAACCTGCCGCCCAGATGTGTTGCCAGGAACGCCTCTGCTATGGCGTAAAAGGACATTCTGTTCTCCGGCCTGGCGAACCCGTGGCCCTCGTCGGGATAGAGGACGTAGGTCACGGGTATGCTCTTCTCCTTCATGGCCCGGACTATCTGGTCAGACTCGGCCACCTTGACCCGAGGGTCGTTGGCCCCCTGGCCTATGAGCAGGGGTCTCTTGATCCGGCCCACGTAGTTCAGGGGCGAGCGTTCCTGGAGCAGGGCCCGGCCTTCCTCGGTCCGGTGGTCACCGACCCGGCTGGCAAAGAGCTCGATCTGGGGCTGCCAGTAGGGCGGGAAAGACTGCAGCAAGGTGAGCAGGCTGGATGGGCCTACGATATCGACACCGCAAGCGAAGGTCTCGGGCGTCTGGGTCAGGCCTATCAGGGTGGCGTAGCCGCCGTAGCTGCCGCCCATGATAGCGACCTTATCAGGATCGGCGATGCCGCTGCCTACAGCCCACTCCAGGGCGTCTATCAGATCATGATGCATCCTGCGGCCCCATTCCAGGTTTCCGGCATTGGTGAACCGTTTCCCCAGACCTGTGGAGCCCCGGAAGTTGATGCTCAGGACTGCGTATCCCCGGTTGGCCAGCAGCTGGTGTTGGGGGTCATAGCCCCAGTTGTCCCGGGCCCAGGGGCCGCCATGGACAAGGATGACCAGGGGCAGGGGCAGGGGCCTGGGGGGACGGGCGTCGCTTCCACCTTTGTTCCCTGCCGGGAGGGTGTAGTAACAGACCAGGTCCAGTCCGTCCCGGGACTTAACTACCACCGGATGCATTTTTGCCAGGGGCTGGCCTTCCAGCGCCTTTTTGTTGGTGAACAGAAAATCGGCCTTTTGCCGCTCCCGGTCGTAGATGTAGTAGCGCACGGGACCATCGTCCATCAGGTATGCGACGATCCAGCGACTATCGTCCAGGGTGCGGTCTACAACTTCGATATCGCCGCCGGCGACGGTGCGGAGATACTCCAGGTCGGTTGCTACGGATGGCGATAAGACCTGCCATTCCTTGCGCTGGTGGGTAAAGGCGACGGCCTCTACCTCCCTGGTTGTGGGGTGGACCATCACGTCGCTGACGTCGGCCTTCGGGTCCTCGGCCAGAATGGACTCCTCTCCCGAGTCCAGATCGATGGTGGCCATGACAGCGGTGTCCCGACCCCTACTGTCGGTGAGGTAGAGGACTCTCCCGCTTTTATCGAAGCCGGTGGCCGAGGTGGTTAGAAGGTCCTCCATCTCCACCTTCATGAACGGGTCCCAGCCGCCTTTGCCATCCGGGGCCAGGGTCTCGCTTCCTCCGTCGGGTGTAAGGCGGAGGGCGAAACGGATGTTG
>JACZVB010000209.1 GCA_022572865.1 Chloroflexota bacterium
GGTTGAGGTTCTGATGCCCTGGGCTTATCAGTGTTCGGGCCGTTCCTCGGCCTCCGGTTCCGGTTGGTAGCCCGAGATTGAGAGTCCGGCGCTCGAAGGAGGAGCTATGAGATTCATTGATGTGGACGGACATATCCTGGAGCCCTCGAATTTGTGGGTCGAGAACATGGAGCCCGAGTACAGGGACCGCGCCATGCGCTTCGTGGAGGACGACGAGGGGTTGGAGGGCTGGAGCATCGATGGCACTGTTAACGGCTTTTTGAGCAAAAGCCATGCCTCCAACATGGCCACCATAGGCAAGAGTGCGGAGTGGAGAAGGGAGACCCTCTTTGAGAAGCGGGCCTTTACCTGGGAGCAGGGTCGGGCCATGAACCCCGGGGCCTGTGACCCCAAAGAGCGGGTGAAGCTGATGGATGAGGAAGGGATAGATGTCTCTTTCCTCTTTCCTTCCCTGGGGCTGTCCTGGATGGGCATGGACGTGGAGCCCCGAGTGGGGGCCGCCTATGACCGGGTATATAACGACTGGATATCCGATTTCTGCCACCAGGAACCGGATCGGCTGGTCCCCTGCGTTCTTCTCCCCTGGACCGACGTCGGCGAAAGCGTCAAGGAGCTTAGACGCACGGCAAAGGTGGGATTAAGGGCCGTTATGACCCCCTCTTCACCCCCACATGATATCCCTTATGGCAATTCTCACTGGGACCCCCTCTGGGCCGAGTTCCAGGAGCAGGATATCCCGCTGAGCCTCCATCCTGCTTCGGGGGGCACCAGCGCCCCGAAGGCCCTATATCCAAACCTGGAGTTGCCGGGCTGGTGGGGCTTTACCGCCTCCACCTTCGACGTCCAGCTAAGTTTTCTGAGCTTCTTCCAGGAGGGCGGCTTCGATCGCTTTCCCAACCTGAAAGTCCTGATTCTCGAGAGTGGCTGCGCCTGGATGCCCTATCTCCTGGGACGGATGGATGAGAAGTTTAGCTTCCTGGGCTTCACCACCAGCATGAAGCTCAAGCCCAGCGAGTATTTTTACCGCCAGTGCTGGATAGACATGGACCCCGACGACGAGTTGGGCCTCGGCACTATCAGGCTGCTGGGCGCGGACAAGGTGATGTGGGCCTACGATTACCCCCACTCCAATTCGGGTCTGGACCCGGTTAAAAACCTGAAAGAGACCCTGAAGGACCTACCTGAGCAAGACCGGCAAAAGGTTGCCGGGGGCAATGCCATCGCACTCTATAAGCTTCCCGTGTCGTCCTGAAAGGCGGCGTGCTATACTCTGACCTGCCTAGCTAGCCTACCTTCCTGATTGGAAGCTATGAGAAGATTTCGAGTGGCCCTGGCCCAGATCAACACTACGGTAGGGGACCTGCCGGGTAACACGGCCAAGGTCATCGATTTCATGGACAGGGCCAGAGAGGCCGGGGCCGACCTGGTCAGCTTTCCCGAGCTGACCATACCCGGTTACCCACCCGAGGACCTGCTTTTCAAGGCCCAGTTCATCGCCGACAATCGCGCCTGCCTCGACCAGGTCATCGAGAGCTCCAAGGGCATCGCCGTGGTCGTAGGATTCGTCCACCTGGACGAAGAGCTCTACAACTCGGCCGCGGTAATCCAGGATGGTGAGCTGCTCGGTATCTACCACAAGATGCACCTCCCCAACTACAGCGTCTTCGATGAGAAGAGGTACTTTCAAGCCGGGGATAGCTGTCCCGTCTTCGTCATAAACGATGTCCGGGTGGGGGTGAACATCTGTGAGGACATCTGGTATGCCGTAGGCCCTACCACTTTCCAGCGCAGGGCCGGGGCCGAGGCGATTGTCAACATCAACGGGTCTCCCTACCATCGCGGCAAGGGACAGGACAGAGATGTGATGCTGGCCGCCAGGGCCTCGGACCACGGGGTCTTCGTTTGCTACACCAACCTGGTGGGCGGGCAGGACGAGCTGGTCTTCGACGGCCGCAGCACCGTCTTCGACCCCAACGGGAAGCTGGTGGCCCGGGGCAGCCAGTTCCAGGAGGACCTGGTGCTGGTGGACCTGGACGTGGACTCCGTTAAGTCGTCCCGGTTCCACGGGCCTGGGGCCTCAGAGGACCCATCGACCGTCCCCGACAACGCCGGTGCCAGCGCACCCCTGATCATGGGTAAGACGCTGCAGTCTGGGGAGAAACCCCCGGTGGACGAACACCTCGCCCGGCTGCTGGATGACCTGGAGGAGGTGTATGAGGCGCTGACCATCGGGACCCGGGACTACGTCAGGAAGAACGGGTTCCAGAAAGTGGTCATCGGCCTCTCGGGTGGAATCGATTCCAGCTTGACCGCCGCCATCGCCGTCGACGCCCTGGGCCCCGAGAACGTGGTGGGCGTCACCATGCCCTCCAGATACTCCTCCGAGGGCAGCGTGTCCGATTCGGACATCCTGGCCCGTAACCTGGGTATACCCCTGTGGAATATCTCCATCGAACGGCTCTTCTCAGCGGGCCTGGACTCCCTGAGTGATGTCTTCGCCGGGACCCAGCCCAACGTGGCGGAGGAGAACCTCCAGGCCCGGGCCCGGGGCATCCTCCTCATGGCCATCTCCAACAAGTTCGGCTGGCTGGTGCTGACCACCGGCAACAAGAGCGAGATGGCTATGGGCTACGGCACCCTGTATGGGGACATGGCCGGAGGGTTTGCCGTAATCAAAGATGTGCCCAAGATGCTGGTGTATGAGCTGGCGAAGAGCCGCAACGCCCGGGGCCCCAGGCCCGTGATCTCCCAGAGCGTTCTGGAGAAGGAGCCCAGCGCCGAGCTAAGGCCCGACCAGAAGGATACCGACACCCTGCCCCCCTATTCTGTCCTCGACCCCATCCTGGAGGCATGTGTGGAGCAGGACCGGAGCGTCGCCGACATAGTGGCCATGGGTTTCGATGAGGAAACGGTCAAGCGGGTCATCCGGGCCGTCGACCGAAACGAGCACAAGCGCCGCCAGGCCCCACCAGGGGTGAAGATCACCCACCGCAACTTCGGCCGGGACCGCCGCATGCCCATCGTCAACCACTACCGGGGCTTCTGATACCAAATACTTGACTTATATTCGTCTGTATGGTACACATGTGCTATTATAGGATGAGATCGGCCGTTGTTAGACCCCCGCTACAGTGCTATGATTCTCGAATACTAGGGAGGTATTTAAGGTTTGACCACACAAAAAGCCAAGGCCCTGGAGCTTGCCCTGGGCCAGATCGAGAAGCAGTTCGGTCAGGGCTCTATCATGAGGTTGGGTGACGCTGCCCAGAAAATGTCGATAGAAGTCATCTCCACCGGTTCTCTCACCCTGGACATCGCTCTGGGAATCGGGGGCATACCCAGGGGCCGGGTAATCGAGATCTTCGGGGCCGAGGCCGCGGGTAAGTCCACCCTGGGCCAGCACATCATCGCAGAGGCCCAGAAACAGGGGGGCATGGCGGCCTATATCGATGTCGAGCACGCCCTGGACCCCACCTACGCCGCCAACATCGGCGTCAATATCGACGAGCTTCTCATCTCCCAGCCCAATACGGGGGAGGAGGCCCTGGAGATAACCGAAGCCCTGATTCGGAGCAACGCCATCGATGTGGTGGTGGTGGACAGTGTCGCCGCCCTGGTCCCCAGGGCCGAGATAGAGGGGGAGATGGGGGACACCCACGTCGGCCTCCAGGCCGGCCTCATGTCCCAGGCCCTCCGTAAGCTCACGGCGGCCATCAACCGCTCCAACACCTCCCTCGTCTTCATCAACCAGCTAAGGGAGAAGGTGGGGATCATCTTCGGCAACCCGGAGGTCACTCCCGGTGGCAGAGCCCTCAAGTTCTACAGCTCGGTCCGCATCGACCTACGCCGCATCGAGTCGATAAAACAGGGCTCGCTGATTGTGGGAAACCGGGTGAGGGCCAAGGTGGTCAAGAACAAGGTGGCGGCCCCCTTCCGAACGGCCGAGTTCGACATCATGTTCAACCAGGGGTTCAGCAAGGAAGCCGAC
>JACZVB010000210.1 GCA_022572865.1 Chloroflexota bacterium
GCAAGCTAGATATCAATTGTAGCTGGAATCTCTTCGGGCCGGGGCACAGGGCCAATGCCACCATCGGGCGGACCTTGCGCTTAGTCCTGATCAACGTCTGCAACGTGAGGTCAGGGGTCTCCGAGAGGTCCAACTTCGGCCATCCCGGGCGCTACACCTTTTGCATAGGTGAGAATGAGGAGTCCAATCCCTGGGAGCCCTACCATGTGGAAAAGGGATATCCGCTGGACTCCAGTACCGTGTCCCTGTTCTCAGTATGTCATCCCATAGAGGCGCCCAACTGGATCGACCACCACCCCGAAGGTATTCTGGAGACAATCAGTCATATCATCGCCTCCTACATCCGGTGTCACGGCTACGTTACTATCATCTTTGGCCCTGAGCATGCCCAGAAGATAGCCGCTGCGGGATGGAGCAAGAGGAAAACCAAAGAGCACATCGCTGAGCGGGTCGTTGCCCTTCGGCCCACCGTTGCATTCGACGAGGAGAGGGTTGGAGCAGTAGGCGGCGCTTTTTATCCAGGTATGGACGATCCTACCCAGTCCACCGTGGCCACTACTCCCGATCGGATTACCGTGCTGGTGGCCGGGGGAGAAGGGGGAGGACACTCCACCATTCTCCCTAGCTGGGGCATGGGATTGATCAGCAAATCGGTTATGAAACCTATTAAGAGCGCCTGAACCTGTCTCCCGCTGGCCTCACCCCAGTGTTTACAACATCTGGGACAGAACCACAGCTTCACGATGATCGGTGCGGCAAGCTCGTTGCCAATCATCTCATTAGCATAAATATACTTGAGCTATGGCATTAAAAACTGTAAGCGAAGCATCCTTCTCTTACCGTCAGCGCCCTGCGAGCCGGAGCCGCCTCTTCTCCACAAAGGCCCGAGGACCTATTGCATCGAATGGGTTTGGTCAGTTCCTCGGGGCAGCGCCCCGGGGCGGGTGGAAGGGATAAATTACCTCACCTTAGCCGCCAGAAACAGATGCTTGACCCTGACGACGCTTGTCAACCGACAGCGAACAAGAGCATACCAAGACAGGGAAACGTGTAGAAAGGTGCGGCCCTACCACAAATAATTAAGGCGAGGTACGGGCCATGAAGCAGCGGGGCGACTTAGATGTAACCTTCCAGCTTTTCTTTGATCGAGAGGGTTCGCAGCCGCTCCAAGGCTCCGCCCTGGATCTGTCTCACCCTTTCCCGAGTAACTCCCAGCACCCGGCCCACGTCCTTTAGGGTGTGCTCTCTCCCATCCCTCAGGCCGTATCTAAGCTCCAGGACCTCCCGTTCCCTGGCGGTCAGGATATCCAGGATGGAACCGATCTGCTCTCTGAGGAGCTTTTGAGACGCCTCCTCGCTGGGCGATAGCCCCTCGGAATCGCCGATGAACTCCCCCAGCATGACGCCCTCGGACCCTCGGGGCTCATCCAGGGAGACGGTCGGCTGCCAGGCCCGCATCACCTTTTCGACCTTGTCGGCCCTGATGCCCGTGGCCCCGGAAACCTCCTCGGGTGAAGGCGCCCTGCCCAGCTTTTGCATCAGGAGTGGGATCGCCTTGTCCACCTTAGTGGCAGACTCTCCCAGATGGACTGGCAGGCGGATCATATGGCCCTTGTCCGTGAGGGCCCTCATCGCCGCCTGCCGGATCCACCATGTAGCGTAGGTGCTGAACCTGAAGCCCCTCTTATAATCGTACTTCTCCACCGCCCTCATCAAGCCCACGTTCCCTTCCTGGATCAGGTCCAGCAGGGGAAGGCCTTTACCCTGGTATCTCTTGGCTATGCTGACTACCAGGCGGAGATTGGACTCTATCATGCGCCGCCGTGCCGATTCCCCGACCTGCGCCGCCTGCTCCAGGCCTTCTCGCTTCCCGGGGCCCAGGCTGTCCCGACCCAGCGCCTCTTTAGCCTTCGCCCCCTCCTCTATAGCTCTGGCCAGGGCTACCTCTTCCTGGAAGGTCAAAAGCTCCGCTGCCCCTATCTCTCGCAGGTAGACCTTGAGAGGATCATCCACGACGCTTCCCAGCGTCTCATCGCCGGCAGCGCCCGAGGCCGTCGAGTAGGAAGACCGAGCTCCCATCTCAGCGTCCTCTAGCCCTTCCAGGACCGATTCCAGGATATCCACCGTCGGAATCAAGGCAAACTCCTCTTATTAGCTGGTCTAATTCTCAACGATACAAGCCAATCCTATCATGGCCATAGAGGTTTTGTCAATATTTATAACAATAACCAATAAAATTATTCGAGCGACCGGTAATCACACTTCAGCAACCACCTATTTAGAACCTCTACGCCGAGTCCCGGGTATCGGGGCGAGTCGGATCCGTCCCCTTTTCGAGAATCTTACTAAACGGCTGACAGAAGGATAGCATCGCTTTATGTCGAGCTCTAGGCACAATACCCAAAAGCTCCGTACAAACGATTGGCACGGGCCTCTTATCAATAACCATACCTACGCCCTCCCAGGTCTTTCAACTGCGATGCTGGACATCACCCTCATCCTCGTCCCCCAGCTAGTGCGGTGACGGTCTCATCATCCTGTTGCATTAGAAGGAGCGAAATGGGTGGAACCAAACCCTTTGGAGGGCTAAAAAACCCTGCTGTATCGCGTAACCTGTTGAGTCCAACGCCTATTTATGGTAAGCTATGACTAGAGGTGGAGAGGGCAGAGGGTAGCGTCGGGGATCGGCTTAACCGGCACTAATACAAGTTTTTGTATCCTGTCTCCCCGATGGTTTCCGTAATTACTGCCCACTCCTCCGCCTAGACCGCTCGGCCCTACCGCATGAACCGGGTCTCGGTGGGACCGCGGCGTCTCGTTTGAGATGAGGATGGCTTTCAGGCTATGAGGGGCAGGTTAGCAGCGAGTCTCTTGGGAGGAGTGGTTCTCGGGCTGTTGGGCCTGGGCATCGGCCTGTCGGTAAGGGACATCGGGTCCGCCGGGGACTATGAGCTTTGGATCGTCCTCGGCTCTAGCCTCTCCGGCCTGGCCTCGGGATTACTGTTCACCTCCTTCACCCTGGCGCCCGCATTTCGATGGGTCACAGCTCGGGTCGCCGAGGTTCCCTTCAGAGTCCTCGTTTCCGGCACCCTCGGCCTCATTGTGGGCCTGGTCATCGCCGCCCTCGTGCTCTCCGCCTTCTCCGTGTCCGACCTGCCGGAACCCTGGAACATTATCACCCCTGCGCTGGTTAGTGTGACGATGATGCTGATAGGCCTGGCGGCCGGCACCACCCGGGCCAGCGATCTCTTCCAAATCACCAGGCTGGGGGCCAGAGGCCCGATCACCGAAATAGCAGGGGTCGGGCCCGATGAGCAAAATGGGCGGGTCATTCTTGTGGACACCAGCGCCATAATCGACGGACGCATCGCCGAGATCGCCCATACCGGGTTTATGGATAGAACCCTCCTTATCCCCAAGTTCGTGCTGGAGGAGCTGCAATACGTCGCCGATTCTCCAGATTCCCTCAAACGCAGCAGGGGCCGAAGGGGACTGGAAGTGCTAAGCCGGCTTCGCAAAGACCGCCACGTTGATGTGCATATCTCCGATGTGGACGTGCCGGGCGGGAACGGCGTTGACAGCAAGCTGGTAACCCTGGCCAAAAGCTCCAACTACGCCCTGCTCACCACCGATTTCAATCTCAACAAGGTGGCCGAGCTGCAGGGGATCAGGGTGCTTAACGTCAACGATCTGGCGAACTCCCTCAAACCGACCTTGTTGCCGGGAGAGGACATGCCACTGCACATCACCCAGGAAGGCAAGGACGACGGCCAGGGAGTCGGCTTTCTGGACGACGGTACCATGGTGGTAGTAGAAGGCGGAAGCAAGTATGTGAATTCCCAGGTGCCGGTAGTGATCACCAGGGTATTGCAGACCTCCGCCGGCAGGATAATATTCGCTCACCTCAAGTAGGACTTCCTTGCGAGAAACCCCATCCC
>JACZVB010000211.1 GCA_022572865.1 Chloroflexota bacterium
GATCTGCAACATCCTATTAACAGCCGCGACATAAATCGGAAATTGGCATAAAGCCATAATACGGGGTCAGACCCCACACGGTGTACCCAATGGGGGGTCTGACCCCATAGGTTATGGCCCCACCCTCCAGCAAAAGATCCACGCGATTGAGTCCCGCCGCCAGATTGGCGGGGGCCCTTCTGGCCAGCCTCGTCCTGGCCCTTTCCTGGGAGATGGTCGGCCACGGCCAGATCACCGTGTTTTTCAATGCCATCTACGTGGCGTACAATTCCGCAGCGGACAGAGGGTGCGTCGGCGATCCGGGCGCTATCAGCAGTTATCTGCGTGATGCTAAGAGCGTCTCGTATTTTAACGCGGGGAGCGACAATCCTAATCTGCCAGGAGCCAGGATAGAATTTCCCAATCAAAGCGACTATGTACTCGTTCGATTCTCTGGGCGACTTCAAAGAGATATCCTCATAGCGAGGCCTGTTTTGACCCCACGTCATGGTCTGTAAATAAAGCCTGCCTCCTGCGGGCAATAGCCGATGGCATAGCCTGAAAAAGCTGGTGTATACCTCATCCTGCTTGCCATTTAAATAATCATCTACCGAGCAAAAGTGTTCGAAAGCCCCAACCGATACAACAGCATCAAACTTGCCATACTGGTCTACCTTCATGTCTTTCCAGTCTTTTAACTCCGCCTCCATCCCGTTACGTCTACACCAGGAGTGCTGCTTGGGAGACAGAGTGAGGCCCAACGCGCAGCCGCCCGCGTCTTGGACTGCTTTCAATACAGGTCCCCAGCCACAGCCGATATCCAGGACACGCATGCCTTTTCGGAATCCTATGCCATCCAGAATGTATCGATGCTTGGCCCGTTGGGCCTGGTCCAGGGTTAACTGATAGTTCCCGTCATAAAATGCGCAGCTGAGGTCCGCAAAGTCTCCCAGGTTGTTCCGCACAATCTGGTCTATGTAATCATAGGTTTGAGCTATATCCGCCTTGGTTGCCATGTCGGGACCCCCTCCGTGGCTTCCAGTGAAGCGACTTTTGATGATATACCTTGTCCGGAAATTCCCATATCAAGCTGCCCGGACGCAAGCACAACGTTATCGTCGACTAGGGCCATGGTAGTATCAACCAGTAACACCGTCAAACATCCTCTTGGCCTAACAAAGCCATCTCTCGGCGCTGCCGTATAGCTACCCTCACAGGCCTCGGCCCTGGTCACGGGCCCCATCCTGCTCATCGACGCTGGCTGGACGGCTATACAGGCCTCGGCTCCTCCTTCCGTTGCCCGCTGACTGGCCTTGGGTTAGAATGCCCCCACACCCAAGGATTTTCACCCAAACCACAGGAGGTAGAACATGGCATATGAGAATCTGCTGTACGAGAAGAGCGACAAGATCGTTAAGATCATCCTAAACAGGCCCCAGGCGCTCAACGCCCTCAGTGAGGAGCTGGTCAAGGAGCTACGCCTGGCCCTGGACGAAGCCGACCAGGACCCTGAAGTCCGAGCTGTTATCCTGACGGGCGCGGGCAGGGCCTTTTCCGCCGGCTACGACATCAAGCCCCGGGAGGACGGCAGGCAGGCCGCCGACCCGTACGGGCTGGAGATAGGCGAGTACATCAAGTACTGGTGGGACCGGGACCACTACGATACCGAGGAGTTCATGCACATCTGGAAGCTGGGAGTGCCGGTGATAGCATCGGTCCGTGGCTACTGCCTGGGGGGCGGCTTCTGGTACAGCATGGCCTGCGACATCACCATCGCCGCGGAGGACGCCGTTTTCGGCCAGCCGGAGGTGCGGCACATCTCCAACACCTCTTTCATGCTGGCCGCACTCACCAACTGGAAGACAGCCCACCGCTGGGCACTGACCGGGGACCACATGGGAGCTGAGGAGGCGTACCGGCTGGGGATAGTCAACAAGGTGGTGCCCGTGGACAAACTGGAGGAGGAGACCCTGGCCCTGGCGGAGCGGATAGCCAAGGTGCCCGAGGCCTCGGTCAGACTCAACAAGGCTGTCACCTGGATGGGCCTCGAGGCCATGGGACTGGGGGCGGCGATGCGGGTGAACGCGGCCCTCTCCAGTATCGCCCACTCCTCCCACGGGTCCGACAGAGAGGCGCTGTGGGAGGCTCAGTCCAAGGGAGGCCTGAAGGCGTTTCTAGAGGCCCGGGACGGGCCCTTCTTGCCCGAGCCCTACGGCCCCAAGTCGGTGAAGAGATAACCCCTGGTCTGAAGGGGCGAAGGGGATCGGGGCCGGTCTCCACCGGCCTCAAAACCCCCGGGAGGCGAGCGATGGCGAAGGACTACGATGTCATCATTATAGGTGGCGGGCACAACGGCCTGACCTGTGCAGCGTATCTGGCCAGAGCCGGTCTCGGGGTCATGGTGCTGGAGCGCAGGGAGATCGTCGGAGGGGCATGCACCACCGAGGAGCTGATCCCCGGCTACAAATTCCCCGCCTGCGCCTACCACTGCCACATGCTGCAGGACAAGGTGATAGAAGACCTGGAGCTTCGGAAGCACGGCTTCGATGTATACCCCCTGGACCCGGTCAGGTTCCTTCCCTTCCCCGATGGAAGCTATATCAACCTGTGGCGCGACACGGACAGGCTCATCGAAGACATCGCCCGGATCTCGCCCCGAGACGCCGAGGCGTTTCCCCGCTGGGACCGGTTCTGGGAGCGGGCCGCGGGCCTCATCCAGGCCTACGTCCTGAGCCCCCCACCCAGGCTGGGGCAGCTATTCGAGAAGGCCCGGGGTACCCCCGACGAAGAGGTGCTGGAGACCATGCTGACCCGGACCATGAAAGACCTGGTCCAGGACCACTTCGAGTCGGAGCAGGTGCAAGGGGCGTTCATCGGCGCGACGGAGGCCGGCGACCCCAGTGTGCCCGGCTCTATCCTGGCCAGGGCCTACTTTCACATCGATCGGTTCTCCAACCCCGATAACATGGGCCTGGTCAAGGGCAGCATGGGAGTGATAACCCAGGCTATGGCCCGGTCCGCCCAGAGCCGGGGCGCAACGATTCGGACGGACGCCCAGGTCGACAAGGTCTTCGTCGAAAAGGGAAGGGCCGTAGGTGTGGTGCTGGTAGGCGGGGAGGAGATACGCTCTTCCATCGTGGTCTCCAACGCCGACCCCAAGCGCACCTTCCTGGACCTCGTCGATCCTCAACACCTGGACGACCACTTCCTGGGCCGGGTGAAACGCCTCAAGACCGAGTTCTCCAGCCTGAAGCTCCACTGTGCTCTCAGCGGCCTTCCGGATTTCAGCCGCTACCTGGGAGAGGGGTTCGACCCCAGGATGCTGGCCATGGTCAAGATATGCCCTTCCGTTGAGTACTTCGAGAGGAATGTCGCAGACGCCAGGAACGGCCGCTTTACCCACAGCCCCCAGATGTACATTCAGATACCCACCGTCTACGACGATACCCTGGCCCCCCCAGGACACCACGTGATGTCCGCCTGGATGCAGATCCAGCCGGTCAGGCTGGCCGAGGGGAGCTGGGACGACGTGCACCAGGAGGTGTTCGACATCCTGATGGATACCCTGTCCATCTACGCACCCGGTGTGCGAGACCTGGTGGAGGATTGGGAGCTGATGACTCCTCTGGACATTGAGCGGCGGGTGGGGCTGACGGACGGCAACATCCGGCAGCTGGATACGATCCCTCAGCAGTTCTTCGACCAGAGGCCCCTTGCAGGGTGGGCCAACTACCAGACGCCCATTCAGGGCCTGTACCTGTGCGGTGGCGGCACCCATCCGGGTGGGGAGGTCACGGGTGCGCCGGGCCACAACGCCGCCCACGCGATACTCAGGAGTCTGAAACTGGAAGAGGCGTACCCCGCAGATTGACCAAGAGGAGAATGAACATGCGATTTGATGGCTCGTTATTCTGGCATCCCGGGGTGCCTACGCCCTGGGATAAGCAGGTAGAG
>JACZVB010000212.1 GCA_022572865.1 Chloroflexota bacterium
CACCCTTTTCGTCAGCCAGGAAGACGGGACCATCGTAGCGATCATCGACTTCGACGGAGACGGCAAGGCCGACGGCGCAAGTGGATACGCCCAGGGCTTCTTCGTTCCACTGGGCCTCGCCTTCCACGACGGCCGCCTATACGTCTCCAGCCGAGGGTCCGTTACGATTTTACAAGATACCGACGGTAACGGCCAGGCCGACGACAGCCAGCGTATCATCAGCGGCCTCCCCAACGGCCCCCACCAGAACAACGGCCTGGTCTTCGGCCCTGACGGCATGCTGTATCTGACCCTGGGCTCCACTTGTAACGCATGTATCGAGGAGGACCCCCGGAGCGCAACCATAATGCGGTACAGCCCCGATGGTACGGGAGAAGAGGTCTTCGCCCGAGGCCTCAGGAACGTATACGACATCGCCTTCCACCCCCTGGACGGTACCCTCTTCGGGGCCGACAACGGCCGGGACGAGGAGGCCCTGGGTGTGCCGGAGGAGCTCAACCTTCTGGTGGAGGGAGCCGACTATGGCTGGCCCGATTGCTGGGGCCGGGGTGGAGGGACCAACTGCCAGGGCACCACAGCCCCGGTGGTGGAGCTGGAACCTCGCTCCTCCGCCGATGGACTGGCCTTCTATACCGGGAGCCAGTTCCCCGAAGAGTATATGAACGATCTGTTCATCGCTATGTGGGGCTCCCACTCCAGGGAGGCAGGCCGCAAGGTTGTACGGGTCCGGCTCCTGGGGGACGGGGATAGCTATACCGCTCAGGTGTCCGACTTCGCCCTCGGTTTCGACCGTCCGTTGGACCTGGTAGTGGCCCCGGATGGAGCCCTGCTGGTCGGGGACTACGGAAGCGGAACGATCTACCGTATCTACTGGGAGGGCTCAGGGGACGATGGCTGAGGACAGGGTGCAGGATTTCACCCTCAAGCCCATCGGGCTGGTGAGGTCTCCCGTCGAAGAGGGGGACAGGATGCCCATTGAAGGGGTCCCTGCCGCGGTAGAGGTCTTCCCAGCCTATGCCGGGGGCCTGAAGGGCATCGACTCCAACACTCACCTGATAATCCTGGGCTGGTTCCACAAGGCCCAGCGTGATGTCCTGCTTCTGGAGCGGCGCGGTAACCCGCCCAGAGGCGTCTTCGGCCTGAGGTCTCCAGGCAGGCCCAACCCGATAGGCCTCTGCTCCGCCCGGGTCACACGGGTAGAGGGCCTGAGGGTGCACCTGGACCGGCTGGACATGATAGACGGCACCCCCATAGCTGACATCAAGCGGTATTCCCCGGGCTGGGACTCCATCTTTTCGGCCCGAACCTCCCGAGACCTGGACTACCCAGGGGGCCGAGACCCTGCCGCCTTTTTACGCGATATGCTGGTTGAGGCGGTTAATTTCCACGGCGAGACCTGCACCGGCGCAGCCCTGGGAGCCAGGATGATGGGCCATGCCATACACACCTGGAAGATAGGCAAAAAGGACCCAGACCTGTCGATAGCGTGGGGGCCCGACGGATGCATCGACGATGCCCTCCAGGCCATCTCGGGCGCGACCATCGGGAACGGACGCCTGAGGCCGGGGGTCGGGACGGAGTACACCCTGTCACACCGCGGCCGGGCCCTGGCCTTCTCGCCCAGGGGCCACCCGCCAGACACCGCCGCAGACATTCTGGACAGCGATATCTACGCGATGTTCGATATCCGCTGAAATCGCAGCCTGGCCCTCGTTAGTAAAGGACTTGGGTTCGGGGTATAATCGAATCAGGAGAAAACCGGGGGAAGGGGCAGACTAAAGACATGCTATCTCCCTATTGCCCTATTGCAGGGGACTAGAACCATGCGCGAGATATTCGAGGAGGTCGAGGGACTACTGAAGGGAAGCAAACCCTTCGCTCTGGCAACGGTAGTGAGGACCAGGGGGTCAACCCCCCAGAAACCCGGCTCTAAGATGCTGGTACGGGAGGACGGCACCTTCGCCGGCACCCTGGGAGGCGGCTGTATCGAGGCCGACGCCTACACCGCATCCCGGCTGGCCATTAAGGAGGGCACGGTGCCCGAGGTCCAGAGTTTCACCCTGAACGACGACCTGGCCGCCCAGGACGGCCTCGTTTGCGGCGGCACTATGGATATTCTCATCGACCAGCCCCAGGAAGAGCCGCTATTTTCTCAATTCACCGAGGAGATCAACCGGGCGTATAGCGGAGACCGGGCCGTTGCTCTGGCCGTGGTTACAAAGTCGGGCACACTGGCCGGCCCTGTCGGGTCCAAACTTCTCATCAGGGAAGACGGCTCGATGCTGGGCACCCTGGGTCACGCCGACCTGGACCAGAGAGCCGCGGACACGGCGAAAGGGGCCATGGCCTTCGGGCGTCAGGAGTTCGTGGTGAGCAAGGACGGATCGGAGATCTACGTCGAGGCGTTTACCAGCCCGCCCACCGTGGTGCTGGTCGGGGGCGGCCACGTGGCCCTTGCCATCTACAAGCTGGCAACCTTCCTGGGATACCGCACCAAGGTGGTGGACGACCGGCCCGAGTTCGCCAATCCGGAGCGGTTTCCCGAGGCCGACGACCTGATCGTAGATGATTTCGCCACCGGTATTCGCCGGCTCACGCTGACCCCCAACTCCTTCATCATCGTCGCCACACGGGGCCACAAATACGACGACCTTGCCCTCCTGGAGGCCGTCAGGTCTCCCGCCAGGTACGTCGGCCTCCTGGGCAGCAAGCGGAAGGCGTTGCTGATTTACCCGACCTTGCTGGCCGAGGGAATCCCAATCGAGCGAGTCCGGGAGATTCGCTCTCCCATAGGTCTCGACCTGGGGGGCCGCACCCCCGAGTCCATAGCCCTCAGCATCATGGCGGAGGTCGAGATGGTCAGGTTGGGAAGGGAGGGGGCCTCCATGAAGATGGAGGAGAGGCTTATCCAGAAGGCCCGGCAGAAGGCCCAGAAGATCACCAAACACAATATCCAAGTCCCCGCCTGACCTTATCCTCCCAAGGCTCTTACTATCAGATGCTCCCGACGACCGCTCCTATTTGGGAAGTGTCCCGACTCATCGTCGAGACCGGGGGGTTGGGGGTGTCCCCCAAAATACAAAAATCCCCCCTTCCTAGTAAGGAAGGGGGACAGGGGGATGGTTGATACCGATACCCAAACCCGGTATATATCCGCCATTCTCCTGGCGGCCGGCCTCTCGACCCGGATGGGCCGCCTGAAGCCCCTCCTCCCCTGGATGGGCTCCACCCTGCTGGAGTACCAGCTCCGGCAGCTCTCCCTCTCGCCAGTCGATGATATCGTCCTGGTCCTGGGGCACGAGGCCGAAAAGCTGCGGCCTTACGCAGAGACCGTTCCCGACATTCGGGTGGTGGTGAACCCCAATTACCATCGGGGGCGAAGCACCTCAGTGGTGGTGGGGGTCAAGGCCCTGGGGAGCCGGCCCTCGGCAATACTGGTGCTGGCGGTAGACCAGCCCCGTCCAGCCTGGGTGATCAGCCAGGTGGTCAAGGCGCACCTGGACGGCACGGCAGAGATAACCATCCCCACCTTCGAGGGCCGCAGGGGACACCCCATCGTCTTCGACGGCGGCCTCATCGACGAGCTAAAGGCGCTCTCGGAGGAGGCCCAGGGCCTGAGGGAGGTGGTGGGCCGGGACCCGGGGCGGGTGCACGAGGCAGAGGTCTCGTCCCCCGTCATCCACCTGGACCTGAACACCCCCGAAGACTACCAGCGAGGGCAGGGTCTTACCAAATCACCTCACCGTTATTTCGAGTCCTGCCCGGATTAGGAAACGACGCCGGCTCCGGCCGACGCAACCGCGTGGTCGTCCTCAACAGAGCTGCCGGACACGCCGATTCCGCCGATGACCTCTCCAGCGCTGTTTTTGAGCGGCAGGCCACCGGGGAAGGTAATCAGGCCATTGTTGGAGTGCTCGATGT
>JACZVB010000213.1 GCA_022572865.1 Chloroflexota bacterium
CTATCTCGCAGAGGGCGGTAGCAATTCCCGTCACATCGCCTGCCAGGGCATCGCAGCCGGACTCGCCCACCTCCAGAAATGATTCCAGCCGGTTGGGAAGCTGGGTCCTGAGGGCGATGGCTATAGCCAGGAAGATGCCCCCCGATAGCAGCAGGGTGAGGCCCGGCCATCCGATGAAGGAGCGCAGGCTTGGGAGATGGAGAAGACCCATAGCTATGCTGGCCACCACTATTACCAGCAGCGCCCCCCAGGACCCGTAGGTCTTACCCCTCTCCAACCAGTCCCGTACCGTGTCCAGGTCTCGAAGGACCTGCGCCTTGGACTGGTTCTGGTTCTCGGCGATCCTGGCTATCGGGTCGAACCGGTCCTGGGAATCGAGCTGACGGTCCCTGAACTCGTCAATGCCCTGGTCGATAAGGGGTTCGACCAGGGGTGCCAGGGCCGCAGCGAGGGCGTCGACCAGGGCGTCCTCTGGATCGGACTGGAGCAGCTCTTCCTTGATCTTGTCGTCGGCCTCATCAAGCCCCTGTATCGATTGGGGAGAGAGGCCACCGGCGATTAGGATGGCCCTGGCGCCGTCGTACACTCCCGCTCTGGCTTCTGCGGGTATGCCGGCCAGGGACGGGACCTGGATGGGAAACCGGGGGTCCTGGAGCTGGTCCAGGGTATCGAATAGCTGCCGAGAGAGGGTTTCTATCTTCTCGGGCAGGGTCCCTTCCACTGGAGGCAGCACCTCAATGTTGTTCTTTAGCTGCTTGACTAGAAATCGGGTCAAGACGGGCTTGGCGGTACCCGTGACGGGCGTTACCCCCTCGGGGGTCGGCGTCCGTGTCCCGAATATGGGCCTGAACTCGATGTAGACCTGGGGGACCTGGATCGGCTCGCCGGTAGCGGGGTCATCTTCCTTGTTCAGGTAGTCAACCGCACCCTGGATGGCCGCCTCCACCTGTCTTCGCAGCTCCGGTGGCGTAAGGATTCCCTTCACCAGTGCGCCCACGTCCTCCTTATCAATCCTGAGGCCACCGACGAAATAGGCCCTCCCTTCCTCATCTAGCTGATCTCGAGTCCTGGGTATCAGGACGGCATCGTAAAAGCGGAGGTAGGTGTCGTTCTCGGCCAGGCTCTCTGTGTAGAAGTCCGCCGACAGAAAATGGGAGCGCAGGGCATCGGAAGATAGGTAGGCCAGGACCCCAAAGAAGATGACCAGGCCCAGGATCACGCTGAATATGACTTTAACGGCTGACATACCGGCGATGATAAAAAGGATTTGTAGAAGGGCTCGTATCCCGGTTCGGGGATAAGTATACGGTCAGCGCCAGGGAAAAATGAAGCTGAGGTGAGGGATTAAGGGCCTTGTGCCTAGTGTCGCCGATATTCAAGTCCATGTGTCAGGGCCATTTACAGACCTCGGCCTGCTTGATAATCGATAATGATCACAGCGGAAATCTGAGGATATTTACACAATGCCCTGGGATTTGGGTTAACGGATTGTGGGCGCCGTTCCATAAAAAGGGCGCCCTTTAGATCATTGTGGGGTCTCTGACCCTATCCGACGACGTGTTTCGGAACTCCTTGGGCAGGACGAAGGTAATGTCTTCCGCTGCGCTTGAGATGGTGGTGACTTTCTCGGGCTTGAGTGCCTTCACGACTTGCTCCACAAGCAGCTCTGGCGTAGAGGCCCCGGAGATGATCCCTATTCGCTGTACGCCGTCCAGGGGCAGGCCATCGAGGTCACTGGCCCCATTGATAAGAAAGGCCGGCACACCATTGGCCTCGGCGACATCTCTCAATCTGCTGCAGTTAGAGCTCTGCTGCGCCCCTATAACCAGGACCAGATCGGACTTGGCGGCCAGCTGTTTCACCGCCACCTGACGGTTGGTGGTGGCGTAGCAGATGTCGTTTTTAATCCGGGCGTTGGGAAATCGCTCCCTGATCTCTTCCACGGCCCTGGCCGTGTCCATGACCGACAGTGTAGTCTGAGTCAGGACAGCCACTGGAGTGGAGGAGTCCCAGTCGGGGAGATTGATCTCTTCTCGCTCGTCAACCAGTTCCATAGAGGCCTGCCCCATAGTTCCCATGACCTCCTGGTGTCCGGGATGCCCCACCAGGAGTATCTTTTGACCTTCCTTGGCGTATTTCCGGGCCTCGTTGTGCACCTTTGTGACCAGGGGACAGGTGGCATCGATCACCCTGAGGCCCCGCTCCTTCGCCTTCTTGAAGTCCTCCGGCGGGGAGCCGTGGGCTGAAAAGACCACCACCGAGTTAGGGGGTATCTCATCCACGTCCTGTACGGTTATGGACCCTTTGGCCTCCAGGGTTTCGACGACATAGGGATTGTGAACAATCTCGTGCTTGACGTAGACAGGAGGCCCGTACTTCTCCAGGGCGAGGTCCACCACGTCTATGGCTCGAACTACGCCTGCACAGAAGCCTCTGGGGGTGGCCAGGAAAACTTCCACTAGGCTATGCTCCTTCTCTTGACGATGCATTTTCCGTGGACGCACTCAATTATACAATAAATGGTGAAGGGCTAAAGGGGATTGCCTGGGCCTTGCGATGGGCCACAAGCGAGACCTTAGATCCGGCCGCTGTCTCTGCGTAAATCCTTGATTATCCGGGCGACGGCCTCGGGCACCAGCTCTTCCCAGGGGCCTCCGGACTCGAGCCGCTGGCGCACCTGCGTGGCCTCTATCCCCTTGACGTCTCCGGGGTCAAGCACCTCCACTGTCCATCCACAGCTTCGGAACCTTCGGACCTTGGTCTCCTCCCACTCGGAGAAGACCCGAATGAAGAAGGTGACGTCCTGGGGAGCGGGGAGGTAGTAGGGCCACCTTTCCGGGTGATGAATGGGAAAGGGCACGAAGCTAACGGCCTCGGGCGCCACTCCACCTTCCTGGAGGGCGGCCCTGATCATGCGCATCCTTTGAAAGAAGGTGAACGGGTTGGCCTCGTCGAGGTGGCGGTGCTCGCTGGTCTCCTCCTGCCTGATCTCCAGGGGGTCGGGGTTGGTTATGCCTATGATCAGGTGCTTGCAGCGGGCCAGGGCCTTAAGAGCGTACTCCAGGTGATGATTGTGAAATGGCTGGAATCTGCCGTGGACCATGCCGTAGTAGGTACTCACCCCGGTTGTCTCCCATTCATACTTAGAAGTTCTGGCAATTTAGCGGGTGCGGTGTGCCCTGTGCCCTGGGTCGCAGGTCGGCCACATATGGTAAGGCGGAGGTTAATTTGGGTCAAGCCCTGGGGCATGGGAGTGTCTGCCAACACTTTCGACCATCATCGGTGTCCTCTTTCCCTCGGCCTTCCCATATGGGAAGAGCTCCCTTCGACGGGGCTCAGGACAGGTAGGATATGCCCGACGGGTGAGGGTATCCCTTCGACTCTTTCCGCCTGAGGCGAAAGGATGAGGGCCACTACCAACCGATGGCGCTGCCATCCTTTCGGGGCTCGGTCCCGGCGCGCAGTACTCCAGATTCCGGGTCCCTCTCTATGATCTGACCGCCGCCGAAGAGGCCCCGGTTCCCGTTGCCCACCGGGATGATGGTGTGTCCTCTCCTCCTCAGCTCTTCCATTGTTGCGGCGGGAAGCTCCTCCTCTACCGCAACGCCGTCGTCCAGCACTACGCTGAAGCGGAGGGCATCGAGGGCCTGCTGGGGATCGAGGCCGAAGTCCACCATGTTGGCCAGCACCTGGAGGTGGCCCTGGGGCTGCTGGAAACCGCCCATCACCCCGAAGGAGAGCCAGACCTGGTCGTTTCGGGTAACCATGGCGGGGATTATGGTGTGATAGGGCCTCTTGTTCGGGGCCAGGCAGTTGGGGTGCTCCGGGTCAAGGGAGAAGAGGGAGCCTCTGTTGTGGAGCACCACGCCGGTGCCCGGGACCACCAGCCCCGTGCCAAAGGACTCGTACAGGCTGT
>JACZVB010000214.1 GCA_022572865.1 Chloroflexota bacterium
TGAATCGGTGAGGAGAGACCCCAGCCTGGTCGATGCCAGGGCAGTGCACGAAGCCGCTCTCCAGGGCGATCAGCTGAGCAACGAGATTCTGGATAAAGTCGCATTCTACACGGGGGTGGGCCTGGGGAGTGTGGTCAACGTCCTCAATCCCGAGCTCGTGGTGGTGGGGGGAGGCTTGACCATGAATGATGGCGACCGAATCCTGGGGCCCGCCTTCGACATCTGCCGTCAGCAGATATTCCCCCTCCACAACAGAGGCCTTCGCCTCGAGGTCAGCCGCATGGGCGACGAGGTTGCCCTACTGGGGGCCCTGGTCCTGGCCGCCGAGCTTCGAGAAGGTCATTGACCTGGGCCAAAAGCCTCGAGGGACTAGCACCGCCTTGACAGCCCAGGAACGCCGCAATAGAGTCCCTACAAGCAGTTTCAATATTCTTGTTAGAGGGAGTTCCAGAGTGCCGACTGGTCGGGACTCTGGAAGGGGTCTGGGGGGAATCCCCAGATTTATTTCCTCCCCCTCTCCATTGCCAAGGGAGAGGGGGACACAGGGGGTGAGGGTTTTTGAAACCATCCCTAATATCTCCGCCGGAGGGAGGCGACTTCGGTGTCCCGGGATGGCGATAGGTCAATAAGGGGGAGAACCATGAGGTTCGATAAGTCCAGAGAGCTGTACCAGCGGTCTAAGCGGTCTCTTGCCGGAGGGGTCAGCAGCCACCACCGCGCTGGAGAGAAACCCGTTCCCCTCTTCTTCGAGCGGGGCAAAGGGTCCCGGCTCTACGACGTCGATGGCAACGAGTTCATAGACTACTTCATGGGCAATGGCCCCGCCATCTTCGGCCACGCACCGGATTTCCTCCTTGACGCCGTTAGGGGCTCGCTCGATCGCGGGCAGATGTTCGCTGGACAGCACGACCTGGAGTTCAGGGTCGCGGAGCTGGTGAAGGAGACGGTGCCCTGCGTCGACCTGGTCAGGTACAGCAGCTCGGGCACCGAGGCGGTCCTTACCGCCGTGAGGCTTGCCAGGGCCCACACGGGACGAAACCGGATCATAAAATTCGAGGGCCACTACCACGGGTGGGGCGACCCGGTCCTCTACAGCGTCGGCCCCTCCCTCGAGGACATGGGCCCCTACGAATCGCCTACTCCCGTTCCCGAATCCGCGGGCCAGTCCAGGGGCTCTGCTCAGGAGGTCATCGTGCTGCCCTGGAACGATCTCGACGTGCTCACCAGGGCCGTCGAGAGGCATCGAGAGGATATCGCCGCTGTTATCATGGAGCCCGTACCCATCAACACCAACGGCGCCTTTCCCAAACCCGGCTACCTGGAAGGCGTCAGAGAGCTATGCGACGACAACGGCATCGTTTTGATCTTCGATGAGGTGATAACCGGGTACCGGCTGGCCCTTGGAGGAGCCCAGGAGTACCTGGGGGTTACGCCCGACGTAGTGACACTGGCCAAGGCTGTGGCCGGTGGCTTTCCCCTCTCCATAGTGGCCGGAAAGCAGAAGATAATGGACTCCATAGCCGACGGATCGGTGATGCACGCAGGTACCGCCAGCGGCAACATCACTTCCCTGGTCGCGGCGGAGGCTACCATCAACAAGCTCAAGGAGAACGGAGGCGAGGCCATCAAATACCTCCACTACATCGGGAGCAGGCTGGTCGATGGTTTGAAGAAACTGGGGCAGAAGCACGAGGAAGATATACTGATCCAGGGGCCTGCGCCCATTTTCTGTATGGCCTTCACCAGGGAGAAGGCCCTACCCGATTACCGGTCTTTCAAAGAGCACGCCGACCACGAGAGATATGCCAGGTTCAGGCAGGAGCTGCTGGAGAGGGGGGTACGGACCAATGACCACGGTAAGTGGTTCCTCTCCACGGCCCACACCGAGGAAGACATCGATCAGACCCTGGACGCCGCCGACGGGGCCTTCCGAGCCTTGTGAAAGGGTTGCTGATACGGTTTTAGTCCGCTCATCCTGAGCCTGCCTGTCCTGAGCTCCGTCGAAGGGTCGAAGCACGAGAGGGGCCGGTCCCACCTGTGGTCTGATCCGCCTCGGATGTAACGAAGGGTCTTCGCCTTATGGGCGCACGTTGAGTGCGAGTGGTTTGATGTCCTATAGCCTAGGGCCGCAGCGGTACTTCTTGCCCAGGTTTGTTCTGATGGCTCCCTGGGCCGCCTTGATGAAACGGTAGAGATACCATCTGGTCTCCACCGGGTCGATCATCTCCTCCAGGCCGAAGGCCTCGGCGGTCTTCCAGGGGGACGAGTCCTCCAGCAGCCGGGCCTCGATCTGCGCGCGAAAGGCAGCAGGGTCTTCTGCCGCTTCGATCTCCCTCCTGAAGGCTGCGGCCACTCCCCCCTCGACGGGCATATCACCGAACTCGCCCGTGGCCCAGCCGATGCGGAGAAGAAGCCGCTCGGGATTTGCCGTGGCGTTACAGGCCATCCCGAAGGATTTCCGCATGTGCACCGTGACCATTGGCACCGATGCCTCCAGGAGGGCCTGAAGGGCCCTCATCCCCTTTCGCAGGGTCCCTTCTCTCTCCGCGGCCTCGCCTATCATGAACCCCGGCACGTCCACCAGGTAGATCAGGGGTATGTGGAACGTGTCGCACAGCTCGATGAAACGGGTCTGCTTCTGGGAGGCCTGGGCATCCAGTGCCCCCCCCAGGTGGGCGGGATTGCTGGCCAGCACGCCCACCGAAAAGCCTCCCAGTCGGGCCAGCCCCGTTATCAGGGAGCGGCCCCAGTCGGGACCTATCTCGAAGAAAGACCCGCGATCGAAGACGACATCGATGACGTCGTGGCTGTCGTAGGCCCGTTTCCTGTCCTCGGGAATGATCTTCAGCAGGACTTCGTCCTGGCGGTCGGGCGGGTCGCCGGTCTCCACCACGGGGGCCATCTCCCACACGTTTTGGGGCAGATAGCTAAGGAACTGTTTCATCTGGCGTATGGCATCGGACTCATCGACGGCGACGTTATCGATGGTGCCCGAGACCTGGGTGTGAATGTGGGCGCCGCCCAGGTCGAATTTATCTATCCGGTGGCCCAGGGCCCGCTCCACAACCGGTGGCCCGCCGGCGAAGACGCAGGCGGTGTCCCGGGTCATAACGGAGAAGTGGGTGATGACCAACCTTCCAGCCGAGCCTCCGGCGCACGGCCCCATTCCCGCGGCGATGACGGGCACCTCACCCAGTAGTTCGTAACACCGGGCAAAGCTGGAGGAGCTGACGATGGGAGCGTGCCCCGTGGTCTGCTGCATACCTACTCCTCCACCTACCCCTTCGACAAATATCATCAGCGGTATCCGGAACTCGTGGGCCATGTCCTCCACAAATCCACCCATGCCACCCTTCTTTCGGTCCAGGCCGATGGTGTGGCCTGCGCTGACGGTGAAATCCTCGCCTCCAACGGCGACGGGCCGGCCGTCCACTTCGGCGAGGCCCATCACGTATGCCGCGGGTGTCGGCTCCAGTGCATTGCCCTTGGAATCGTAGCGCTTGTCGACGGCCATAGTACCAATTTCCACAAAGGTGCCCGGGTCGAGCAGCTCATCCAGTCGCTCCCGGACCAAGCGGCGTCCGCCCTTGCGTTGCCTTGCTACCGCGGCCTCTCCGCCATGCGTAAGGGCCCGCTCTCGCCTGTACCTGAGCTCCTCCCGAGCCTTTTCCCAAGTGAACGTCTGCATCTACCAGCCTCCAGCTCACCGTGATACCCGGCCTCACGGCGTTTAAAGATTGATTGATATGCCTGGGGATAGTATACCGAGAATGAGGCCAACCTTCGACTCATATCCGGGGCCCCAGGCGTCGATGCTGCTATCTGGCAATCGCCTCTATGAATAGGGACACTCCCACCACCAGCAGCACCAGTCCCATGACCAGGGCTAGGGTCCCAACTG
>JACZVB010000215.1 GCA_022572865.1 Chloroflexota bacterium
GGCGAAGTACTTGGCCCAGACGTAGGGAGGGAGGATGGGCATTATGGCTGCGTTGGTGCCTATCCGTATCTCGGTAGTGGCCATCGCCATGGCCGGCAGCATGACCAGAGGGTCCAGGAGGTCCCTGCTGGGAAGGGCTCCATATACCCACGACGTAGGCAGTCTCAGATGGTGAGCAAGGGTTATGGAGTCGAAGCCCAGCCTTTCGGCGTGCTTAGCGGCCTGAATGAGCTGATCTGCCGAAGGCGGCGGGTCTCCGGCGGCGAATATGAAGGTGCTGAACTGTTCCATCCTGCTCATCTATGGTGCCCTCTTGTACAGTTTGTCGCCAGCCTGAGGCCTTGTTCCCGAGGGGAGAAGCTTCTCCCCCAGCCCCGTCCCCCGAATTGTTTTTCCCGCCCACCGCCCATCCCGGGGCCTCGATAGCAGGGCCGGCGGTTGCTTCCTCCGCGGAGAATAAAGCGCGTGAAGCCCTTGTTGAGCCGTCACTGCCCGTTTGCCCGGCAGGTCAGCGGTCTCCAGACCGACCAGAGGATAGCGGAGAGCTATCGGGCGGCCATGAACTCGAACTCTACGAAGAAACCCGGCCTGGCCAGGGCGTGGATCACCCTCAGGGTTCCGGCCGCGGGCTTGATCGCCACGTTTTTGAAGGTGTTTTCCCAAACCCCGAATATCCCGGCCCGGTGCTTGTCGAGGTCGACGTCTTTGGTCACGGTGACCTCCACCCTGATCACATCGTCTACGGACCAGCCCTCCGCATTGAGCATTCCCACCAGGGAATCGAATATTGCCTGGGTCTGGCCAACGGGGTCATCAGGGTGCCGTACATTGCCGTTCGGGTCTGCATCGATCTGGCCTGTAAGGATGACGATCTCGCTGAAGTTCGATATCTTCAGCCCCCAGTTGAAGATCGCGCTACGGTCTATCGTGGTGGGGCACGGAAGAGCCTTTTTAGTTGCCATCTGAAACTCCTTTCTGATTTTCAATCTGCCTTACGCACGGCCTATCAGTTAAGTACTAGGTCCGGATCATAACGCCGCCATCTACGAATATCGTTTCCCCGGTGGTGTAGCTACAGGACTCCGAGGCCAGATACACCAGCAGACCACCCAGGTCCTCGGGCCTGCCCCAGCGCTGCATCGGGATGTACCGACGGATGTTGTCCGGCAACTCGTCGGGGGAGTCCGTTATCCATCCCGGGGCGATGGCGTTGACCCGGATGTTATCTCTAGCCCATTCCAACCCCAGGGCCCGGGTCAGTTGAAGCACCCCGCCCATGGCCGTGCAGTAGGCGCTCTCGTTGACCACGACCCTGGCGCCCAGGGCCGAGGCCACGTTGACTATCCGCCCGCCGCGCCGGGCCAGCATGTGCGGGGCTACACCCTTACAAGCGTAGAACACCGAATCGAGGTTGAGCTGGATGACCTGCTGCCACTCTTGGCCGGTCATATCTTTGAAGGGCCTGGCGAACTCCGTCGATAGGTCGTTCACCAGGATATCTACCTGCCCAAGCCGGGAGACGGCCTCCTCAACCGTCTTTCGCAACCCCGGAACATCTCCGGGGTCCCAGGGGACAACCATAACATCGGCTCCCTGCCCTTTGAGGGATTCCACTACTTCGTCACCGGACTTCGATGACGGGAGGACCAAGGCCAGGCTTGCCCCCGCTTCCAGGAGGGCCGAGGCCAGGGCCCGGGTCAGTTTCCCTCCCCGGCTGGCCATAACCGCTTTCCGTCCTTCCAGGTTGAATGGTTCGGGTAACATATTACCCCTCCACCAGGGGAATAATTGGTTGATAGCCCCAGGGGGCGTAGGCCCCGATAAGGGCTCCGCCATCCACCATTACGTTTTCGCCGGTGATGTAAGACGCGCTGTCTGAGCAGAGGAATATGACCAGGCCCACCAGCTCTTTGGCGGTAGCCACGTAACCGGCAGGTATAAACCTGTGGGCACGCTCCTCTCTGGTCTTGGCCATCTCCTCGGGGGTCACGGCGAATGCCCCGGGGACGATACAGTTGACGTTGATGTTGTTTCGCGCCCACTGCATCGCCAGGACCCGGGTCAGCTGGATCACTCCGGCCTTGGCCACGCCATACATAACCTGTCCCCGCCTGGTCCCGTATCCGAAACCCGAGGAGACATTGACGATCTTTCCGTAGCCTCGCTCCACCATGTGTTTGCCCGCGGCCCGGGCGCAGTAGAACGACCCGGTCAGGTCGCCGTCTATGCCCTGACGCCAGGCCTCGTCGCTGATCTCCCAGATGGCCTTAGTGGGGTCGTCTGCGCCGGCGATACCGGCGTTGTTGATCAGGATATCGATCCGGCCAAGCTCTGATATCGTCCGGTCTATCAGGTTGTTGACCTGGGTCGAGTCGATAACATCGGTGGATATGGCCAGGGACCTTCGGCCCGCGGCTTCTACCTCCCGGGCCGTCTCCTCTATGGGCCCGAGCCTTCGTCCCGCCACTGCCACATCCGCTCCTAGATCAGCGAGGCCTCGGGCCACCTCCCTGCCCAGCCCCGTGCCGCCCCCGGTGACTATTGCCACCTTCCCCGTGAAATCAAAGGTCTTCAGCATGGGGCCCGTCCTCCTCTGAAAATAGTCCGTTCACCCTTCGGCCAGCTCCCTTCGACAAGCTCAGGACAGGCAGTGCAGGCCAGCTCATGATGGCGAGCTGCTACTATCGCCATGCTTTCTTAACCCTCACCCCCATAATCCCCCTCTCCCCCTTCGGCAAGCTCAGGGCATGCTTGGGAGGGGGAGGGGGAAAGAGTAAATCTGGCCCCGACTTGTCCCGATACTTAGGACTTGTCGGGACAGTACCCCCCGTCTGTCTTTATAGGAAGGCCCGAAGCATGAGCGGTGCATGATATTTTACTTACTCATGGCGCAGGTGGAACCAACATGACGGATTGTAGCACCCTAGGGCCCCTGGCTGTGCAGGGTCACCTCGCCGGAGGAGAGGGTCTTCCGGGAACCATCGGCTAGTCGAAGCACCAGCCGTCCGTCCTGGTCTACGTCCTCGGCATAGCCTTCCTCAACGTACCCTGCAAGGTCTTCTCTTCGCCACTGTACCCGGACCTGCTGCCCCAGGGTTACAAGGTAAGGTCTCCATTTCGCCAGTATATCGCCGCCCTCGCGCATCAGAAGGTAGAGGTCCTCCAGTGCTCCCATCAGGGCACAAAATACTTTCAAACGGGAGACGGGGCGTCCCAGCTCCGCCGACAGGCTGGTGGCCGGCGGAGTGATCTCCTCGAGTGTCCGCCGGTCCAGGTTGACGTTGATCCCGATGCCCATGTTGGCGTGCCCCAGCTTGTCGCCCTGAAAGGTGCTGGTAAGCAGGATGCCCGAGACCTTTTTGCCGCCGATGAGAACGTCGTTAGGCCACTTGATCCGGGGCGAAAGGCCGCAGGCCTCCTCGACGCTTCGGGCCACTGCCAGAGAGGCGATGATGTGCATCTTGGACAGCTCTTCGGCCCGGGGCCTGAGGATGATCGATACGGCGATGGAGGCCCCCTTGGCCGTGATCCAGGTCCGGTCGAACCGGCCGCGGCCCGCGGTCTGGTGGTCGGCGACCACGGCGGCGCCATCAGGTGCGCCCTCATTTGCCTTAGAGTCGGCTGCGACCATGGTGGTGGGCAGGCTGTCGAAGAAATAGAGCTCCCGGCCCACAAACCGGGTGCTAAGGCCGTTCTCGATGGACTCGGCTGAGAATTTATCGGCTTCCATGCAGCGCTCGACCCTCGGGCGTAATGGCGGAAAATGGGCTTGAGGGTGTCAAAATGACTAACAAACCGTAGGATTAGGCCATGAGTTAGTCGAGAGAGTGGGGCTAGGTATTGTAGGCCCCCTTCTCCCAGCCCCAGGCCCGACGCCAGGACTTTTCTACT
>JACZVB010000216.1 GCA_022572865.1 Chloroflexota bacterium
CAGGTCGTTGCCTTCCCGGGAGCGTTCCCCCACGCCGGCGACCACGGAGAAGCCGCCGTGCTCGGTGGCGATGTTGCGGATCAACTCCATGATGATGACCGTCTTGCCGACGCCTGCGCCCCCATAGGCCCCGATCTTCCCTCCTCGGGTGAAGGGGGTTACCAGGTCGATGACCTTGAGGCCCGTCTCCAGCATCTGGGTAGTGGTCTCCTGCTCATCGAAGGGTGGAGGGTTCCGATGGATGGGCCAGCGTTCCTCGGTCTTGACCTCGCCCAGGTTGTCCAGGGGCAGCCCCGTGACATCGAACATCCGCCCCAGGGTCTCCCGTCCCACGGGCACAGAGATGGGCTGGCCCGTGTCGACGGCATCGACGCCCCGGGCCAGCCCGTCCGTCGGGGCAAAGGCCAGGCAGCGCACCCAGTTATTCCCTACGTGCTGCTGCACCTCTAAAATGAGCGTGCTCCCGTTGATGGGCACCTCGATGGCGTTGTAGATAGCCGGTAGATCGTCGGGTGGAAACTCCACGTCCACTACAGTGCCTATTATCTGTACTATTTTCCCCTTAGCCATCAATATCTCCTAAATTGGTCGCCGCCTGCCGCTATCCTACCGACCCCGCTCGAACCCGCTACCGCTTATGGGCATATTACGTCTTTCAGCGCTACCCCTCCAGGGCCTCCACGCCGCTGGTGATGTCCAGAAGCTCGCCGGTGATCATCTCCTGCCGGGTCCTGTTATATACCAGGGTCAGGTCATCTATCATATCCTCTGCGTTGTCGGTGGCGTTTCGCATAGCCACCATGCGGGCCGATTGCTCGCTGGCGATGGATTCCAGTACAGCGTGATAGACCTGCATCTCCACGAACCGGGGCAGCAGTTCATCCATGACCGCCGTGGCACTGGGTTCGTAGATGTACCCCGACTGTTTCATGCCCTCGACCTTAGCCGGCTCCACAGGCAGGATCTGATTCATGACCGGCGTCTGGTTGGTGGTGGTAACGAACCTGCTGTAGGCCAGGTACACGACGTCGGCGAAGCCGCTGGTGTAATCATCTATGATGATGCGAGCTATAGGCAATATGTCCTCTACGTTGGGCCGGTCGCCCAGATCGGTGAAAACCGCCCGCACATCCCGACCATAGCGGGTCATAAAGTCCCGCCCCTTCTTCCCCACCGTGACCACACTGGTCGAAACCCCGTTGGACTGGAGAATGAAGCTGCTGGTGGACCTGTTGATGTTGGCATTGAGGCCGCCGCACAGTCCCCTGTCCGGCGTGACGTGCACTATCTCGATCCTCTGCGTCTCCCGACGACGAAGCAGGGGATGGGGGATATCCTCCTCCAGGGGTTGGGAGGCCAGGTGGGCTAAAATCTCGGCCATCTTCTCGGCATAGGGTCTCGCAGCCAGCACCCGCTCCTGGGCCCGCCTCATCTTTGAGGCCGCGACCATCTCCATCGCCCTGGTGATCTTGGCGGTGCTCTGGACGCTCTTAATTCTGCGGCGGATCTCCCGGGTGTTAGGCATCTATCAGCCCTGATTCCAGTCCTGAGTTCCGAAAGTACTGTGTCATTCTGAGTCCCGATACAATCGGGACGAAGAATCTAGACCCTTCGCTTCGCTCAGGGTGACAAAAAGGGACGTTGTTTATCGGACTGACCACCAGAAAGCCGGGGCCACGTGCAATCGCTGTACAACAGGTGTAGAGAAAACTCATTTTCGGCTAGAAAACAGCTGTCTGCTTATATTCCTCTATGGCCTTGCCCAGAGACTCGGCCAGGTCGTCGGGAAGGTCTTTGGTCTCGGCGACCTTGCCGCCTATCTCCGGGTGATTGGTCTGCATGAACTTATGGAAGCCTGTCTCGAACTCCAGCACCTTGTTCACGGGAATGTCGTCCATATAACCGTTGATGGCGGCGAAGATGATCATGACCTGCTGCTCAACGGAAACAGGAGCATACTGGGGCTGTTTCAATATTTCCGTTATGCGCTGTCCCCTCTCCAGCTGGCGACGGGTGGCGGCATCGAGGTCGGAGGTGCCGAACTGGGCAAAGGCCGCCAGCTCCCGAAACTGGGCCAGGTCCAGCCGCAGCCTTCCCGCCACCTTCTTCATCGCCTTGGTCTGGGCCGCACCCCCGACCCTGGAGACCGAGAGCCCCACGTTCATGGCAGGCCTCTGGCCCGCATTGAAGAGGTCCGTCTCAAGATATATCTGTCCGTCGGTGATGGAGATCACGTTGGTGGGAATGTAGGCCGATACGTCACCGGCCTGGGTCTCGATGATTGGGAGGGCTGTAAGGGAGCCGCCGCCCTGAGGATCGTCCATCCTGGCGGCGCGCTCCAGGAGCCTGCTGTGGAGGTAGAAGACATCACCTGGATAGGCCTCCCGCCCCGGGGGCCGGCGAAGCAGAAGGGAGATCTGCCGGTATGCCCAGGCATGCTTGGAAAGATCGTCATATACGATCAGGGCATCGCGCCCGCTCTCCATGAACTCCTCGCCTATGGCGCACCCCGAATAGGGAGCCAGGTATTGCATAGCGGCGGGATCAGCGGCGTTGGCCGCCACCACCACCGTGTGGGCCAGGGCCCCGTGCTGCTCCAGGATGGCTACGGTCTGGGCCACCTTGGAGGCCTTCTGGCCGATGGCCACGTAGATGCAGAGCAGGTCACCGCCCTTCTGGTTGATTATGGTGTCGATGGCGATGGCCGACTTTCCCGTGGAGCGGTCCCCGATGATAAGCTCTCGCTGCCCCCGGCCGATGGGAATCATAGAATCGATGGCCTTTATGCCCGTCTGCACCGGCGTATCCACCGATTTCCTGAGAACTACATTAGGCGCCACCCGTTCCACGGGCCTGGTCTTGGTGGTCTGGATGGGCCCCCGGCCGTCGATTGGCTCGCCCAGGGGGTCGATGACCCGTCCTATGAGCTCGTCACCCACCGGCACCTCGGCTATACGGCCCGTGGAGCGTACCTCGTCCCCCTCCTTGATGTCGGTGTAATCTCCCAGGATGATGGCCCCGACACTCTCCTCTTCCAGGTTGAGGGCCATGGCCGACACCCCGTTGGGAAAGGTCAGGAGCTCGTTGGACTTCACCCCCGATAGCCCGTGGATCCTGGCGATGCCGTCGCCCACTTCCACCACGGTGCCGACGCCCGTCATGGTTACCTGGACGCCGAACTCCTCGATCTGCCGCCTGATTATGGAGGTTATATCCTGTGACCCGACCATGCTCCTCACCTCGTTCTTAAACGATTATTTCGATCACAAAAAACATCATGACTTATACAGTCCGCAATCCCTACGCCCGCTGCTCCACCAGGGCTTCTCTCAGGGTCATCAGCTTGGTCCTGGTGCTGCCGTCTATCAGCTGGTCCCCGATTCTTATGACAACACCACCGATGATATCCGGGGACACGCTGGCCGATAGGATTATCCGCTTACCCGTCGCCTCAGACAACTGTTGGGCTATCCTGTCCCGTGATTGGTCGTCCAGGGAGACCGCAGTTGTCACCTGGGCAGTCTCCAACCCCCGGTGGCTGTTCAGGATGGATCGGTACTCCGAGGCCAAAGCCGTCGCTATACCTACCCTACCCTTGGTGATCAAGAGGCTCGACAGGTTCAGGGCCAGAGGGCCCAATCCGGCCAGCTGCTGGTGGGCCAAGTCCAGCTTCTGGTCCGCCCTAACCTTGGGGCTTTCCAGCACCCTCTTGAACTTGGGTTCCTCGAATACGACGGCTAAAGCGTCCAGGTCCTCCTGCCATTTATCCAGCTCGTCCGCCTCCAGGGCGATCTGAAACACCGCCTGAGCGTGCCTCTTTGCGGATGCGCCCCTGGCCACTGGCTACTCCTCCTCTTTCGTGGAGGTCAGGCTCTC
>JACZVB010000217.1 GCA_022572865.1 Chloroflexota bacterium
TGGCGGATATGGGGGCGGAGGTCATAAAGATCGAAAGGCGGGACTCGGGGGACCCGGGCAGGTACCTGTCCACCTGGAATTTCCAAAGCTCCGACAAAGACCAATTCCCCCTGAACTACTACTGGGAGAACAACAACCGCAACAAGAAGAGCCTGGCCCTCGATCTGAAGAAGCCCGAGGGCATTGAAGTCATTACCCGGCTGATAAAAAAGTCCGACGCCTTCGTTTCCAACTTCCGGGAGGCGTCCCTGGTGAGGTTGGGCCTGGGCTACGAATCGGTTCACGAGATCAATCCCAGGCTGGTCTATGCGGTGGGCTACGGGTTCGGGCCCAAGGGGCCGGACGCCCATCGCCCCTCGGCGGACCTGGCGGCCCAGGCCAGAGCAGGCATCATGAGCCAGATTCAGTCGGCCCCTCCCATGCAGATATGGGGCGGCCTTGCGGACCAGACCGGCGCATTCATGCTGTGCCTGGGCATCACCATGGGGCTGCTGACCCGGGAGCGGACGGGCATCGGCCAGAAGGTGGAGGAATCCCTCTTCGGGACCCAGCTGGCAGTGGGAGCGCTGATGGCCCAGGGCACACTTTTCACCGGGACCGTCCCATCGGAGTACAGGCGTCGGGCCCTGAGCCCCTTCTGGAATGTCTACAAGACTAAAGACGATAAGTGGTTGTGTCTATCGGTGCTGGAGATGGAGAGGGACTGGCACCCGGTCTGCCGGGCCCTTGACCTGGAGTGGATGGAAGAGGACCCGAGGTTCCAGAACGGCCACGACCGGGTCCACACCTACTCTGATGAGCTCATCGACATTCTTGACGCGACCTTCGCCAAGAAGACCCGGGACGAATGGGGCGCAATATTGAACAAGACGGACATCATCTGGGCGCCGGTCCATAACTACATGGAGGCCCTGGCCGATCCCCAGGCCGTGGCCAACGAGTACGTGGTGGAGATGGACCACCCGAATGTGGGCAAGATCAAGATGCTGGGGCTTCCATTGAAGTTCAGCGAGACCCCAGGCAAGGTCAGGTCTCCCGCCCCCGAGCTGGGTCAGCACAACGAGGAGATCCTTACCGAGACCCTGGGATACTCCTGGGACGAGGTCACGGCCCTCAGGGAAAAACAGGTGATTTAGGGCAGCCCCCCCGGGCCTTTAGCCCACCGCCTGGGCCGTAATCCTGGCCCGGCTCAAGGCCTGCTCCACTATATCGATTCCCACCAGCTCGCTCCATGCCGCCAGTAGCTGTCGGGTGACGGGCCCGGGCACCTCATCGCTGATGGTGCGGTTGTCCACGCGGCCGACAGGCAATATGGAATAGGGGGTAGAGGCGAGGAAGACCTCGTCGGCAGTGTAGGCGTCGTAGGGCTGAAGGTCCTCCTCTACTGCGGGAATACCCAGCTGCTCGGCCAGCTCGAAGATGACCTTGCGGGAGACTCCCTGGAGGATGGTGCTGTCGCCAGGGGTCCTCAGGACGCCCTCGGTAACGATAAAGAAATTGTAGCCGATGCCTTCGGTCAGGTTGCCCTGGGCATCCATCAGGATGGGAAATGCCTCGGGGTCTACATCGGTGGCCTCCAGCTCCGCCATGACGAAGTTCAGCCTGCTGTAGTGCTTGATCTTCGGGTCAAGCTGGTCCGATGAATAGCTTCTGGTCTTGGGAATGACCGCATGGGCCCCTTCCCCGAACAGCGGCGCATAGCGAGGGAAGTCCAGGGGGTCTATCCAGATAGCGACGGTCGGCTTTGTGGTATGGCGTACCCTGCCGCCCTCGCCCCGGGTTATGATCTGGGTGATCATGTAGTCATCCCCAGACTCCCTGATCGACTCGTTGCGCTGGACCACGTCCAGGGTGAGCTCCTCCATCTCGTCCATGGTCATGCCGGGATCGATCCTGACGTAGGTGAGGGAGCGGTAAAGCCTCTCCAGGTGGTCCCTGAGCCTGAACACCTTGCCGTTGAAGGTGCGAGAGGTATCGAAGACCACGTCCCCCGCACGCAGGCCCCGGTCCCTCATGCTGACCGTGGCCTTACTGCTCGGCATGAATTCGCCGTTTACCCATACCAGATAGTCCATGGTCTCCCCCATTCTCACCAGCCTATACCGCTCGTTCCTTCGACCCGCTCAGTGACAATCAGCTAGATATATCGGTAACCGTTTAATATGCTCCTCGAAAAGGGGAGTGCAGAGGGGCGGAGCCCTTTTGCCGGGGGTTTGGGGGACACCCCCAAACCTAATTTCTTCCCCCTTCCTGGCAGGAAGGGGGGCAGGGGGATGGTCGAATCGGACTGACGGCTAGAAAACATCTATCTCCTCCCCCGCCCCGTGTTCCCGGGCCAGGTCCAGCAGTTTAGCCGCGGTGGCCACATCCTCGATGGCGACACCCTGGGATTCGAATAGGGTGACATCCTTTGCCGACCGGCGGCCCTCGGCCTTACCCGTTACCACCTCCCCCAACTCCGGCAGGACATCCCACTGGACTATGCCCCGTTCAGCGCAGAAGAGGAGGTCGCCACACTCGATACGGGCCTGGTCCCTGGAGTCGACCACTATGATGTCGCATTTCCGCACCAGGGCATCGTCCACCTCTCTCCGAGTGAGGGCATTGCTTCCCGCCGCGTTGACGTGGACCCCATCGCCTATCCACTCGCCGCTGACCACCGGGTCCCGGGAGCCGGTGATGGTTACAACTATGTCGGCTCCCTCCACCGCCTGCTGAGCGGTTTCGGCGGGGACCACTTCCACTCCCAGGTCCAGGGACATCTTATCGCAGAAGGCGTTTCTGGGCTCGGGCCTGCGGCTGTAGACCCGAATTTTACTTATATTTCGCACTCCGCATATCGCCGAGAGCTGGGTCGCCGCCTGGCCGCCGGAGCCTATTATCGCCACGGCACCGGCGTCTTCCCGGGCCATATATTTTGTTGCCACACCGGATGCGGCCCCGGTGCGCATTCTGCCCAGGTGGTCCGCCTGGACCAGGGAGAGGAGGTCCCCGGTCTCGGCGCTGAAGAGAAGCACCAGGAACCTGGCCCCAGACCGAAAGGCAGTATACACTTTGAGGCCCATGACCTTGCCGTAAAAAGCCGCCCCGGACATCAGCTGCATGCTGCCCTTGCCCGGGATATGGAACCGGGTGCGGGAGCGATTCAGCGCCTGGCCCTGGGCCTGCTGCCGGAATACCTCCTCAACCACCTCCAGGGTATCCTCCATAGTGAGAAGGCGACGGACATCTTCCTCTCGAATCAGCAGCGCCAAAGCGTAGACGGGCCTCCTATTCCGACTTGGATACCAGGGTCTTCAGATACTTCACATTCTGGCGAATATCTGAAGCGTCCCCGGCTTCCCGGTTGAACTCCAGGTAGGTCTCCAGGTCGGCCAGGGCCTGGGGGTATGCCTTCATCTGAAAATACACCTTGCCCCGGTCCCTCACCTCGTCTAAGGCCCAGGGGCTGATGTCCAACAACATATTTATCACTCCAACGGCCTTCGGATAGTCGCTGGTGGAGAGGTAGATAGCCTTGAGGTTGGTCAGCACCCTGCTTATGATCTGCTTCTTGGTCGCGGCCGCGAGGTAATGCTCCCTGAAAGCGACCTCTCCTCCACTGCTCAGGTGAAGCCTCTGGGCGACCTCCTCTTTTGTTAAGACCATACCCTTACTGAAAGGATCGATGATCAGCTGCTGGTCGGGGCCCTGGTATTTGACCAGAAAATGACCTGGAAACCCCACGCCCATTATGGGGAATCCAGCATGTCGGGCCACCTCCATGTACACGATGGAGAGGGTGATGGGGATTCCCTTCTTTCTGTCCAATACATCGTTCAGAAAGCTGTTCCGGGGATCGGAGTAATCCTTCTGATTGGCCCGGAGCCCCT
>JACZVB010000218.1 GCA_022572865.1 Chloroflexota bacterium
GGGGAGGGTTGGCCTTCAGCGCCTCCGTGGCCCTCTTTAGGCGAAGCAGAGCTGACCTTTTATTGATGGCCTGGGTCCTTCCATTCTTTCTCATCACCGGGTTCGCCGAGGTGAAGTTTCTCCGGTACCTGCTTCCCATAACCCCCTTCCTGGCCATCATGGCCGCGCGCTCCTCACTGACCGGCCTGTCCTGGCTGAAGGGTCGGCGGTTCATCAAGCCGGCTCTTCCCCACAGGGCAGGGGCCGCCATTCTGGGACTGGTCATATTCGCCACCGTCTTCTACGCCTTCGCCTTCGCCAACGTGTACACCGATACCCATCCCGCGGTGCAGGTGTCCAACTACGTCAAGTCCAGGGTGCCCTCGGGGACCGTCCTGGCCGACGAGCACTGGGAGGAGAGCCTGCCTGGACTCTACTCATACCCCAGGGCCAAGTTACAGCTCTACGATTCCGACGAGGGGCTGGTCTCCTATACAAATTATCGGGGCCAGCAGGTCACGGGCGTCAAGGCAGAACACCTGGCGGACCAGCTTGCCCATACCGATTACCTGGTGCTTTTCAGCAACCGGCTGTACGGCACTATCCCCAGGCTTCCAGAGCGATACCCCCTGAGCTCCCGGTACTACCAGCTGCTGTTCGACGGTGACCTGGGCTTCGATGTCGAGTATGTAGGACAGGCATATCCCAACTTCCTGGGCGTGAGCTTCGTCAACGATACCTTCACCCGCCCCGGCCTAACCCCACCCCGGCCCCTGGCCTCCATACAGCCCACGCCCATCACCCTGGACCTGGGCTACGCCGACGATTCCTACGTCAACTATGAGCACCCAATGACCATCCTCTTCAAGAAGACGCGCCCCCTTAGCGAGGAGGAGCTCCGTACTATTCTTGAGGACGAGCCAAAGACCCGAAGGCGGGGAGGTGTCCTGGCCTCGCCCCTGCTGGAGGGTGGCGAGGAGACGGGGCAAGGGATTCTCTCTCCCGAGGACGCCCGGAAGCAGCAGGAGGGCGGCACCTTCTCTGAGCTCTTTGATAGGAACAGCTTTTCTAATCGGGCCCCGTGGCTGGTCTGGTTCGTTACCGTACAGTTTATCGCCCTGGTAACTTTCCCCGCCGGCTTCCTCCTGTTCCGCAGGCTTCCGGACCGGGGCTACCTGCTCATCAAGGTGCTGGGACTGCTGCTGGTGGGCTATCTAACCTGGCTCATGGCCAGCCTCCAATGGCTTCCCTTCTCCAGGGGAACCCTGTGGCTGTCCATCCTGGTAGTGGGCATGGCATCGGCCGCGGCGCTGACCCGGGTCCGGGCCGACATCATCGACTTCTTCAGGCGGAGATGGCGATTCATCCTCCTGTGTGAGGCGCTGTTCCTGGTGGCCTTCCTGGCGTTCTACGGCATACGGGCCTGGAGCCCCGACCTGTGGCACCCGGCCCGGGGCGGCGAGAAGCCCATGGACTTCGCCTACCTCAATGCGGTGACAAAGTCCACCTATATGCCCGCCTACGACCCGTGGTTCGGAGGCGGCTATCTCAACTACTACTACTTCGGCCAGTTCCAGATCGCCTCGCTGATAAAGCTCACCGGCATCCTTCCTTCTAAGGCGTTCAACCTGGCCATTCCCCTGCTTTTCGCCCTGACCATAGGGGGGGCCTTCTCCGTGGTCTACAACCTGGCCGCGTCCCACGGGACCCGGGATGACCGGGGGCCTCCCCGAAGAAGGTTTCCACCGATAGCCGCGGGGTTGATGGGAAGCCTGTTCGTCGCCGTGATGGGAAACCTGGACGGCCTGGTGCAGATCGTCCAGGGTGTCTGGAGGGTGACCTTCCAGGGTCTCTCATTCCAGGGGTTCGACTTCTGGCGCAGCAGTCGCATGATAGACACGGCCTCCGCCGACGCCCCCCTTCCCTGTGGTGGGTGCGAGATCACCGAGTTTCCCTTCTTCAGCTTCCTTTTCGCCGATCTCCACGCCCACCTGATAGCCCTGCCCTTCGCCATTCTGGCCATAGGCATAGGCTTGAGCCTGGTGCTGGGGGCTAAGCACCCATCGGACAGATGGCTCAGATTGTTGGGCCTTGGGGCCCTGGCCCTCACCGTGGGGGCCCTTTTCACCATCAACAGCTGGGACTACCCCACCTACATAGCTCTCGGAGCGGTGGCGCTCCTCCTCACCCTGTACCTGGGGCGCCGCCGGCTCTCCCTCGGCATGGTGACCCGAGGCGTCCTGGGAGTCGGGGCCCTGGTCGTCGTGAGCTTTCTTCTGCTTCTGCCCTTTCACCTCAACTACCAGGGCTCCGTAGGGTTCCCCTGGATCACGCGGACCGAGTTCACGACTCCCCTGTACCAGTACCTGGGAATCCATGGCATTTTCATCTTCATAGTCCTGAGCTACCTGCTCCATCGCCTCCACCAGACCTATGGGGTGTTCTCATGGAGGTCTACCGGCCTCAGGCCCCTGGCCGCAGGAAGCGCGGGACGGCTTCTTTACCTCCGAGACAGCAGCACCCTCAGGTCTCTGTACCTGATCTCTTCCACCGTTCTACTCTTATCCCTTGCAATCATCGGGTTGCATACGGTGGCCTTCTTGACCCTCATCCTCCTCCTCATGGCGCCCCTTGCCCTGCGAAATCTCCACCACAGGGGAGAGGACGCTCCCATGGAACTCTTCGCCTTCGCCCTTCTCGGCCTGGCCCTCGCCCTGGGGATAGGGGTGGACCTGTTCCAGTTGAATTTTGTGGACCCGGGGCGCATGAACACCGTGTTCAAGTTCTATTTCCACGCCTGGGTGCTGATGGCCCTGGCCTCGGCCTATTTCCTGTGGACCCTCGGTTTCGGAAGATTCTTGGCGAGCCACACAAAGAGGCGAAAGCTGTGGACGGCACTTCTGGGAGCGCTATTGATTGCGGGTATGATCTACCCCTTCGCAGCGACGCCTGACCGCTCCTCGGTACGCTTCAACCCCTCCCCCACCACCATCGATGGCATGGCCTACATGAGGAATGCCGTCTACCTGGATGATGCCGATAACAGCGGCTTCTTCGATGATGCTGAGGTGCTGGAGTTGAAGTGGGACTATCAAGCGATAGTGTGGATACAGGATAACCTGGAGGGCTCCCCAATAATCCTTGAAGGGAACACCGGGCTGTACCGCTGGGGGAACCGGGTCTCCATCTACACCGGCCTTCCCGCCGTCGTCGGCTGGGACTGGCACCAGCAGCAGCAGCGGTGGGACAACCGGGATGCCGTGCTCGTCCGGAGGGCCGATGTCCAGGCCATGTACACTACGGTCTCTATCCCGGACACCGTAGAGCTCCTGAGCAGATACGGGGTGCGATACATCTACGTGGGCCAGTTGGAGAGGCTCTACTATCCCCAGGAAGGTATAGGAAAGTTCCGTCAGATGGAGGCCCAGGGGCTTCTGGAGACGGTCTACCCAATGCCCCCGGAGGCCAACTCAGAGGTCGTAATATACCGGATTGTCGGCTAGTGTATTTCAATTGGACGTCTTGCATATTTCTTTTTAAGACAAAGAAAAGAGCCGGAGTGACTACTTTCGTAGCTGAACCGACTCTTCCCCGATCTTTCAGGTTATCGCTTACGCGACCCCGGTTTGAGACGCCACCTATACATTAAGGGGTATTCTCGTTTCTGTCAAGCTTACTTAACCTACCAATACCTCCATTTCTATAACAATAAAAGCGGAGGGTGGGGGACTCGAACCCCATTCCCGAAAGAATCAACGGCGTCTCAAACCGCGAGGGGCACCTGCCCACCAACACCCTCCGACCCTAGTTTAGCAAAACCCACTTCCCCCCAACAGGGTAGAGAGGGGTCTCACACCAA
>JACZVB010000219.1 GCA_022572865.1 Chloroflexota bacterium
GCCGAGGCTGCGGTGGGGGCTGGAGCCGGGGTTGGAGCTGGAGTTGGCGTGGCCCCCTCGCCACAGGCCAGGCCTACGGCGACGAGAGCCACTATCAGCGCTACTGCGATCACAGATTTGCTACGAAGATATCTCATGTCGGCGTTTCATCCTCTCTGGTATGGATTAGGCCTCCCAGCTTATGGGAGGTGTCATCGAGGCTTGTGGATACCCCAGGTCATATAGCAGTCGATGCCCGCAGGGCATATAGCGATTGAATCTCGGATAGAAACGGAGTCCGCGTTCACATACAGACCCTCGTATTGAGAACGTTGCACCTGGTGATTGGTTAGCTGGTAAAGGTCACAGGCCGGCGGCCTGAATGTCACCGGAGATGTAGATACCAGACAGACTCACTAAAAAGGCCCGTAGTGCACACCAAGGCTAAGGTTGACGAACTTGGTAATCCTCACAATTCCTCCCCGGCCATCGGACACGGTGAGGGTAACGGTAGGAGGTGTCAGGCCGGCAAACGCAACGGTCACCTCTGCGCCCATGGCAGAATCCGGCCTACCTCTAGTGAAGGTCCATTCGTATGTCAGTGAATCGAGGTCTGGGTCCGATGCGGTGGCTTTGAAAGTGACCTCCGTTTCGAAGCTGTCCAGCTTTGGAATGCTCAAAGGATTAAAGGTGAAGTCCGCGATAGGAGGCCGGTTGTCGATGGTCTCTACCTCTGGTTCTGGGGTGGGCGAGATGAGAATCGGCGGAGTAGCTGTGGGCTCGGACGCCGGGCTTGGAGGAACTGGGCCAGGGGTCGAAGTCGCCGCCTCTCCGCAGGCTACTCCCAACACAACCAGGGATATGCCCAGGACAAGGGCTGTCTTGACATTAAACCTGGGAGCCTTCATGGCAGTCTATGCTCTTTGCGGATTGGTTCGATTCTCGGCGAGAGAAAAGAACAGCGCATTCACTAATACTAAGAGTGGGTCTGGAATGACTCAGGCACTATCAGCACTGGACAAGGACTCCTCAAAGCGCGTACTCCATCCCACTCAAAAGTGAGATGATTATCAGGGCCTCTGGGATTCGGAGCCTACCAGGCCCAGCCGACTTGAACAGGCAGAAGCCGCGGTCGAGCCTTCACAGATGCCTAGCTCCCCACCTCGACCCTTATCTCGGTCGGGACTCCGCTGTTGGTCTGGTTCTGGTCCTGGGGGCAGGCCGATACGCACACGTAAGAGTCCATCTCGGCGCGCATGACCACGTAGTCCCCGGGCCTGGTCTCAGGGGCCGCGATCCCTATGGCCCCATCGGGGGAGAGGGGAAAGCTGGTGAACAGGTTCACCGGTTGGGGAACCTCGATCCCCGGGACCCCGATGGCCTCCATCTCCTTGCCCAGGTTCTCCTCACAGCTCGCGTGCCACCCCTCCACCCCCAACTCCCGGTATCGACTGGGGTTGCAGGCGGCGAAGAGCATATCGTGGATACCCGGGGTATGGTCTACCACCAGCGTCATGATGGGGCGTCGCTCCTGGGTGTAGAACCCCTCACCCTCTACGGGAAAGAGGCGGCTTATGGAGGGGCGGGTGTGCTCTGCACTCAGGTACTCCTTGATGTTATCGACGTTGAAGGCGAAGAAGTCGGCGGCCTGGCCCCCCTTTACATCAATAACCTTGATCAGCTCGCCCTTGCTAACCCTGAACGCCTTGCCCATTCGGGCCGGCACATCGTATTCCAACCTTTTACTAGATAGCTCGGTCATAATGTTGCCTCCTGAATCAGTGACGGTTAAAAGCAGCCTTCTCTATCTATCCAGGTTACACACGTCCAGGGCTGTCAGGGCCAGGACCCTGGCGCACTGCTCCATCTCGCTTATATAGACGTACATATCCGGCTCCTCCTCGCTATCGTTTCCGCCCCCCGGCCCGTAGAGGACGCAGGGTATGCCTGCCTTCCACAGGTGGCAGGTGTCGTCCCCCGAGTAGGACAGCGGCAGGACCGCGCCTATCGTCCTGGGTGGTGAGCCTGCGACCCGCTGATGGTGCCTCACCACCGCCTGGACAATGTACTCGTCCTGGGGCACGTCCAGGGGGTCCATGACCAGATAGCGAGAGCCTTTGAATCGCCGGGGAACGGGAATTTCGATCTCGTACTTCAAGTCCGGGTCCTGGGCCACCAGTGGGGCCAGGGTCCTACGTATATCGGCCACTATGCTCTCCACCGTCTGGCTGTGCACGAAGTGAACATCCACGATGATGGTGCAGTAGTCGGAGACGTAGTAGGGGTCTACCAGGTCATAGTCCTGGCCCCGCCCTCCGATTATGCTGCCGACGTTCAGCAGCGGCATCGCGGGGAGGTCGGGGCGGGGGGTGTAGGTCATCTCCATCGCTCTTAGGGCCCGGGTCACCTTCTCCATCTTCTCGATGGCGTCTACCGACCCCTCAAGCTGGCTGATGTGCCGGGAGTAGCCGTAGGTGTGAATCGCCATGTGGACTATGCCTACGTGGACGGTGGCGACGCTATCGGTGCCGAAGGGCTCGGTGACGACGGCCATGTCCGTCCTTACCCCCCGGTCCAGCATGTGAACCGTCCCCTCGCCCCCGGCCAGCTCCCCCACCACACAGGCCAGCACAATGTCCCCTTTAAGGGGCGTATTGCTCTTGCGCACAGCCTCGGCGGCGGCGATCATCGCGGTGACACCGCCCTTCATGTTGAAGCTTCCGCCCCCGTAGACCCGGTCCCCTTCGATGCTGGGTACCCACGGGTCTCGGGTCCAGCCCCGGGCCAGGGCATCGATGTCGATATGCCCGTTGAACATCAAGCTCTTGCCCCCGCCGGCGCCCTTGAGGGTGGCGATGGTCTGGAATCTCCCCGGCTCCACCTCCTGGAGATCGACCTCGTACCCACGCCTCTTGAAAAACCGGGCCAGGAACCGGGCCACGGGGGTCTCCTCGTTCTTGAAGCTTGGAATTTTGATGAGGCGGCAAAGAAGGGCCAGCATCGCCTCCTTGCCCCTGTCAACCTGGGCCAGGACTTTAACGGCAGCAACCTCGTCCATCAAGGTCTCCCCCCTTATCGGACGCTACATCCCTTGGTTACCCGGCGGCTTCTGACCCGCCTTACACGTCCTGGTTGCAGACCTCCAGGGCTGTGGAGGCGATGACCCGGGCACAGGTCACCATATCACTGATGCGGATATAGGCGTCAGGTTCCTCCTCGCTCTCGTCCCATCCACCCCCCGGGCCGTAGAGAACGCAGGGTATCCCCGCCTTCCACATGTGGGTGGTATCGTTGCCGGAGTAGGAGTTGGGCAGCTTGGTGCCGATGTACGCCAGCTTCCCGCCCGTCACGGCCTCGTAGCTGCGCTTAACGGCCTGGACTATGTATTCGTCGGTGGGCATGTCCATGGGCTCCATAGTGACCCTCAGGACCTTGTACTCCGCGGGTGGTGGATACTCGATGTCGTAGTCGAACTGCGGGTCCTCCCCCTTGATCCCGTCCAGGGCCCGACGCACGTCCGCCAGCACCATGTCCGAGGTCTGGCCCGGCACCATGCGCCCGTCCACCAGCGCAGTGCAGAAATCGGGGACGAAGTTGGGGCCGTTGATCACGTGGTTTCTTCCCTGTCCTCCGATGACGGCGCCCACGTGAAGTCGGGGCAGAGCCGGCAGAGCGGGGTACGGGGGATGGGTCAGACTCAGGTTGTTGATGGTCGATATCACCTTGGCCATCTTCTGTATGGCGTTGACCCCACTCTCCTTCTGGCTTATGTGGCGGGACTCGCCTATCACGTTGATCGCCATCTCCAGCCAGCCCGCGTGTACCGTCAGGACGCTGTCCTGGCCGTTGGG
>JACZVB010000220.1 GCA_022572865.1 Chloroflexota bacterium
CCCTTCCGGGACAGGTCTATGAGCTTCGGCAACAGTTCGCTCCAGCCGTGGACTTCCAGAAGCTTCTTGTAGTCGGGAGTGGTGGCATACAGACCTATCCGCTGGCGCAGGCCCTCTCTGATAATGTTCATGTCCGCCTCAGTAATCCCGCACCCGATGAACCCGCTGCTGCCCAGGTCCAGGTCTTTCAGGCTGCGCCCGCTGCGTTTCGCTCCCACCTCCAGATTGGGCAGCATCACCTCCTGCATCCACTTATGGGTCACCGGGTCTCCGGGCACGTGGCCGTCGAACAGTTCCCCCGTCAGACGGCACATGTACTTGTTTATGGCGGCCAGATAGAGGGGAATTTTCGGCTTTTCGATGGGGCCAGGGTTGTAGTAGGGGATCATCAGGTTGAAGTTATAGTACTCGCCGCTGTACTCCAGCGGGCCGCCCTCTTGCCAGCACCGCCAGATGGCGCGCATGGATTCGACGTACTCTCGCATCCGGGGCACCGGGGGAAAGAACTCGGTGTTCCATCTGCGTAGAAGGTGGGACTTGATCTGGCTTCCCAGCCCTAGCTGGAATCGTCCATTCGAGAGGGACTGGATGGCCCAAGCATCGTAGGCGGTGGCCATGGGGCTGCGGGGAAAGACCACCATAACCGCTGTCAAGATGCTCAGCCGGGTGGAATTGAGGGCAGCCGCCACCGCCGACAGGGTAGGAGGGATGGTCACCTCCAGCAAGCTGACCCCGTCGTAGCCCAGGGCCTCCGCTCGCCGTACTGCGGCAGGAAACTCCTCCAGCCGATTGCACCGAATTACAGTGTACACACGCATTAGAAGGCTCCGTTACCCTTGTCCCGGCTGGACCTATTCTTCCCCGCGACCACTGACAAATCCTGCGGTAGAGTACTTTCGGCAGGGGCTGGTGTCAACCAAAATGGGTTGAGGGTGGTTAATAACGGTTTCAACCCTCACCCTCCTTCGGCAAGCTCAGGACAGGCTCTATGTCCCCCTCTCCCCCTTCGACAATCTCAGGGCATGCTTGGGAGGGAGAGGGGGAGAAAAGTAAAGCTGGTCCCGACAAGTCGGGACAGGCCCCCGGTCCCGACAGGTTGGGACTCTGGACTCCCCCTTTTGAATCCAGGGGATACTTACCTTTCATAAAAAGCTTTCCATTGGCTTGCCGTAGCTACACGGGTCTGCGTCTTTTGCCAGGGGTGGCATCCGGGGCCACAGTCCTTTGGACGAGGGCGTCCCGACGCCGAGTCGGGGCTAGTTTCGGTAGAAGGGCATGATGCTGTCCGCAATCTCCCTCATCATCCCTTTCTTATCGATGATGCTGAACAGCACCGTCGAAATGTTGTTCACCCCCAGAGGCAGCAGCTTATCGATCTGCTCGCAGATATCCTCTGGGGCGCCCGTCAAAAGGAAAGTATCGATGACCCGCTGGGTGACGACTTTAGCATGGGGCGCGTCCCTGACGTTGTGCTGATACGGGTCGTAAGCATCGTAGACCGCTTTTATCTCCTCCAGGATTCCGGGCTGGGCCGCCTCCATCCGATTTCGAAGGTCCGCCACCTCCGGCGTATCCCTCCGCAGCAAGGAGCGCCATGCGTCGCAGGCCATCATCGCTGCGGAGGCTGCTACATTTGGCCGGGCCTCTTCTTTCGACGAGGCGATATAGATCATAGTCCGGGCCCAGAGGTCCAGGGTTGAAACCTCGCGCCCCGCCTTTTCAGCCCCCTTCTCCACCTGCTCTATGTTCCACTTCATAATCTCGGGACGGATGCCGATCAATATGACACCGTCTCCCAGCTCTCCTGCCATCTGGAGAGACCTGGGCCCCAACGATGCGATGTAGACCGGCACCTGGTTTCTGCTCCACTCGGAGTGCATCTTGGCGCCCCGATACTCTACCTCTCTCCCTGCGGTGTAGCCTTTGAAGAACTCGATGACCGACCGGAACTCGGCCATAGGCCTGGCCTTCATGGCCATGGTCGTCATGGCGGTAAATCCCGCCCCGATTCCCAAAAATGCCCTTCCCCCCGAAAGCTCGTGGATGGTGGCCGTGGCGCTGGCGGTAACTGATGGATGGCGGGTATACGGGTTAGTGACACCGTGCCCTATGTGGATGCGATTGGTGCTCAGCGCTGCCATAGTCATCATCACGTACACGTCCCGGCACAGGTTCTGGGAGTCTTCGAGGGTCACATGGGAAAACCCAGATTCTTCTGCCACCCGGGCATGGTCTGCCACGTCGCCGAATCTCAGGTTCCGACCCATGCCCACGCTGAAATCCATATGCATCGAATGGCCTCCTTGCCTAATGCCAAATTCTACTAAGAAAATATCAATAGATCGGCAAAATGAAGCAGGGGCTACCCTACCTGCGTCTCACTATCGTGTCAACATCGCCGCGCTAAACGCTGCGCGACAACCAGAATATCTATCGAACGGCCTGGGGGGGCGAATACACCTCTGGCTTGTGAATTGGAACGGGGGCCTAGAGACACGGGTCCCATTTGAAAAGGCCATATCCATAACCTATAATCAGCCGGAAGGTGTGATGAAGTGCTAAAAACCCGCGGATGCGGAGACCTCGGGATCGAGGATCTGGGGCGTGACGTGGTCCTGGCAGGTTGGGTACACCGGCGCAGGGACCACGGCAGCCTCATATTTATAGACCTGAGAGACAGCTCTGGCCTGGTCCAGGTGGTCCTGAACCCTTCGGAGTCGAGCGAGGCCCACAGAATAGGGGCCGAGTTTCGCAACGAGTGGGTGTGGGGGTCTGGGGAAAGGTGTCCAGGCGGCCCGAGGGCACCGAGAACCGGGACATGGCCACGGGCGATATCGAGGTAGCGGCCCACACGGTACAGGTGCTCAACCCGTCCAAAACGCCTCCATTCTACATTAACGAGGAGGTGGAGGTGGACGAGGCCCTCAGGCTCAAGTATCGGTATCTCGACCTGAGAAGGACCAGGCTTCAGCGGAACCTGGCCCTCAGGCACCGGGTGGTCAAGTACATACGGGACTACCTGGACGCCGAGGGGTTCATCGAGATCGAGACGCCGATCCTTATAAAGAGCACTCCCGAGGGGGCCCGGGACTATCTGGTGCCCAGCAGGATCCATCCCGGCTCCTTCTACGCGCTGCCCCAGTCGCCACAGCAGCTTAAGCAACTGCTGATGGTGGCGGGTTTCGAGAAGTACTTCCAGATAGCCCGATGCTTCCGGGACGAAGACCTGCGGGCCGACCGGCAGCCGGAGTTCACCCAGCTCGACCTGGAGATGAGCTTCGTCGACGAGGACGACGTGCTCGACCTGACTGAGGGGCTGTTCATCGGCCTGGTGGAGGCGGTGACGCCGTCCAAACAGATAATCAAGCCGTTCCCCCGCCTCTCTTACGCGGAGGTGATGGACAGATACGGGACGGACAAGCCGGACCTGCGGTTCGGCCTCGAGCTCCAGGACCTGTCGGACCTGGCCAAGGGGTCGGGGTTCAAGGTCTTCAGCTCGGCGATAGAGGAAGGCGGTGTGGTCAAGGGGATGAGGGTCCCGGGATGCGGTGGGTATACACGCAAGCAGCTGGACGACCTCACGGAGATCGCAAAGGCCCGGGGGGCCCGGGGACTGGTCACCATGGCCCTGGAGGGCGCGGTCAACGGGGCCGAGGAGTTCACCCCCGACAACGTGCGAGGCATCGCCTCTCGACACCTGAGCGGGGAGCAATTGAATGAGCTGATAGCCAGGATGGAGGGCCAGAAGGGAGACCTGCTCCTGCTGGTGGCCGGGCCCCGGAAGATCGTCAACGCCACACTGG
>JACZVB010000221.1 GCA_022572865.1 Chloroflexota bacterium
GTTATCGACGACGTTGTCAAAGCTGGTCACGGGCACCAGCTTCACCTTGGCGGCCCCGTTGATGTCCACGAACTGGGTCAGGATGAACTTAATGCCATCCCGCTCCATCTCCTTGCGGACCTCTTCTCTGGTGGCCATAGAACGCTCCCTAACCGCTGGCTAACTCCACGTCGGGTTCAGAATAAGCGGGGTATGTCGTAGCGATGACGCCCATATGATTTAGCGCTCACGGGCCGCTAGTCCCAGCCAAACACCTTATCGGTGCCCACCAGGGGAATCCGGGCCATGGCCGACGCCTCGATGGTGAGGGCTGCCAGGTCCTCGGGCTCCAGGCTGTGGACATCGCTCTTGCCCAGAGACCGGGTCAGCAGGGCCATCTCCATGGTCATGGCGTTGAGGAAGTTGGCCACCCGGGCTCCGGCTTCTTCCGGGTCCAGCCTCTTCTCCAGCTCAGGGTCCTGAGTGGTTATACCCACAGGACACTTCCCCGTCTGGCAGTGATGGCAGAACCCGGCCTTGACCCCCACCTCCTTCTCGAAATCAGCCTCTGGGATATCCTTGTTGCAGTTCAATGCGACCAGCGCCGCTATGCCGATAGCCACTGCATCGGCGCCCAGGGCCAGGGCCTTGGCCGCGTCCACCCCGCTCCTTATGCCCCCTGAGATGATGAGGCTGACCTCCCCGTAAAGGCCGATCTCCCGAAGCGCCTCTCGGGCCAGAACTATGGCCGGGACAGTGGGTATGCCGCTGTGGTCCAGGAGTATCTCGGAAGAGGCCCCGGTCCCGGCCAGCATGCTATCGATGACTATACCGTCGGCCCCTGCCTTGGCGGCCAGCTTCACGTCGTCCTTGACCCGGCAGGCCCCCAGCTTCACGTGGATGGGCACTTTCCAATCGGTGGCCTCCCTGAGCTGCTCTATCTTGATAACCAGGTCGTCGGGGCCCAGCCAGTCGGGATGCCGGGTGGGGCTCCTCTGGTCGATCCCCGAGGGAAGGTCCCGCATCTCGGCGATGTGGTCCAGGACCTTCACCCCCATCAGCATGCCGCCGGTCCCGGGCTTAGCCCCCTGGCCCACGCAGATCTCCAGGGCATCGGCCATCATTATGTGGTTGGGGTCCACCCCATACCGGCTGGGCAGAATCTGATAGATCAGCTTGGTGGAGGCTTCCCGCTCGGCCATCAGCATTCCCCCGTCTCCGGTGCAGGTGGCGGTGCCCGCCTCAGAGGCCCCGATGCCCAGGGCCACCTTGGCGTTCCGAGAGAGGGCGCCGTAGCTCATGCCGCTTATGTAGATGGGGGTATCGATGACCAGGGGGTTTTTGGCATACCTCTTGCCCAGCACCGTCCGGGTGTTGCATTTCTCCTTGTATCCCTCCAGCGGAATACGGGTGAGGCCCGTGGACAGAAAGGTGAGATCGTCGAAATGGGTCACCTTTTGAAAGGTGCTGAAACCCCTTATACGGTATCGACCCAGCTGCGCCTTGGCGTGAATGTCGTCGAGAATCCAGGGCGGCCATATCTGGCTGCTGCCCATTACCATGACGAGTTTCCTTCCTGAGAATCCATCAAAGATTAAAGACGGCCGTCGCAGGCCCTATCTGTTTCGAAAACGGGGTGGTGCTTACCCTAGATTACCCTCTTTTCGGACCGCTCCAGAGTATCGAAATGATACAATTTCTTGGCTGAGACCACTTTCTTGAACTGATATCTCTCTGAAATCCCATAGCTCTCCAGCGTTTCCCATACCTGGATCAGCTCGTCCTCGCTGGGGACGACGGTCTTGGCATCGCTTCCCAGAGAGCCGATCTCACCCGCCACGTATATAGTCCCCTCATACATGGAGTCCCCCACGGCCTCCCCCACGTCCCCGCAGATGATGATCCTGCCCTTCTGCATCATAAATCCCGTGAGAAACCCGGCGTTGCCCCGGATTATCAGGGTGCCGCCCTTCATGGATATACCAGCCCGGGCCCCGGCGTTCCCTCCAACGAAAACCTCACCACCCCTGAGGGTGGCGGCGACTGAGGCCCCTGCATCCCGGGTCAGGACGATCCTTCCGCTCATCAGGTTCTCTCCCAGCGCCCAGCCGGAGTTGCCCTTTATCTTCACCTCGGGCCCGTCCATCAGACTGGCGCAGAAATACCCGACACTCCCCTCGAAGGTGATTTTGCACCTCTTCAAGATCCCTACGCCCAGGTTGTGCCGGGCCTGGGGATTCAGGACCCGAATCTCCTCTCCCTGGTCTACCAACTCCTTGATTCGGACGTTGATCTCCCGGGTCGTCATCTTCCCGGCGTCTAGATCAACCAAGTCCGCACCTCTTTTTCCTGGGGCTCCACCCGGTCGATCTCCTGGGAGAAGACCGTGCGCAGGGCCACCTCCTCCGAGGCCAGGGCCACCACCTCTTCGGTTTCCATCAGGACCAGCGGCTTCAGTACCAGCTTGTCCTTTGCCGTTCCCATGCCGTTTTTGGTGGAAACCAGATAGGTGAAAGAGCCGTCCAGGTCGTCCAGAGAGTCCTCCAGGGCATCCTGCAAGGAAGCCCCCCGGGCCAGTTTATCCGCCAGGTATACCGCTATAAGCTCGGAATCGTTCCCTGTCTGGAACCTGTGGCCCTTGTCCTCGTAGCGACGCTTCATGTTGTGGTAGTTGGTAAGCTGGCCGTTGTGCACCACCGTAACATCGGGGAACGGATAGGCCCAGAAAGGATGGGCATGGGATATATCGACCCGGCTCTCGGTGGCCAGCCTCACGTGCCCGATGCCGTGGGTCCCCTTCAGGGCGGAGATGTCGTGCTTACCGTCCAGGTCTGTGCTGGTGCCGACGTCTTTAACCACCTCTGAGCATTCACCTATGCTGTGAAGCTCGACGCCCTCCAGGTTCAGCAGCGCCTCGGCCAGCTCTTTTACCTCCCCCTCGTAGTTGATCCCCAGGCGAAGGTACTCTCCCACCGACTTCCGGGACCTCACCACACCACCCTTCTCGGCCACCATCTCATCGACCTTGCGAAAGCGGTCCTTGTAGTCTCCTCCAGGGTCTGACCACACCCGGACTATCAGGTCTTCGTCGGTCTGCTCCCCGGCTATGGTCACTCCCGTGGAGTCCATCCCCCGGTGCTTCATGGCGTCAAGCATCTTGATCAGCTCTTCACCGATGGGCGCAAGCCCCTTGGAACCAACCCCCTTGTACATTATTCCGCTGATGCCACACATACGCGACTCCTATACCATTAAAGAAAAGAGGAATCTCCTCCCGGGGAACGGATCAGGGCCAAGGCCTGCCGAGAAAGAGCCCTTTTCCCCAGCCCCCACACAGCCTCGATATTATATCTGTGTCCCCCATCCCTAGCAAGACCATCGCCGATCTTCCGGCCAACTCCCTTCGGCAAGTCCCGAGTATCGGGACAAGCTCAGGACAGGCAGGATGAGGAGATCAAGGGCGCTCGAAAACCCGGAACTCCACGTCTATGGAGGTGTCCCTTAGGGTCAGCAGGGCCACGGAGCCGGGCATCATGAACTCGGGATAACCGGGCCCCGGGTTCACTATCAGCGTGTTGTCTTGATACCGTTCGACCTTCTCATGAGTATGGCCGTAGAGGATGATGTCCTGGGGCCCCAGCTCTTTATAGATTTTCTCCTCTATGCCATCGGGCTCCGCCCCCCACCACGGTTGAATCACACCTATACGCCACCCGCCTATGGCAAAGAACTGCTTCGAAGGTAAAAGGCGGCGGGTCTCATCCTTGTCGCTGTTGCCATAGGTCCCAATGAAACGGTCGTAGTCAGCC
>JACZVB010000222.1 GCA_022572865.1 Chloroflexota bacterium
CCTTCTCTTACGTGAAAGATTAGCCTGCTGATCCTGAGATTGGCGAAGGACGAGCTGGCTATCTCAGTATCAATGACAGCTGATCTGTACCGGTTGCCTCCTCCCCACGGCTTCCTGCAATCCCAACACTTGTGCTAATCTATTGGTATGCCTCTCTCCTCCTTTCATCCCGTGGTCCAGGCCTGGTTCCGCAGCCGGTTCCAGCAGCCCACCGAGGCCCAGGCTCGGGGCTGGCCCTCCATAGCCCAGGGCAAGCACACCCTGATCTCCGCGCCCACGGGCTCAGGAAAGACCCTGGCCGCCTTTCTCAAGTGCATCGATGACCTGATAAAACGGGGCCTGGATTCCGGGCTGGAGGACGTGACCCAGGTGGTCTACGTATCCCCCCTGAAGGCCCTCTCCAATGATATCGAGAGGAACCTGGCGGAACCGTTGTCTGGGATCAACTCCCTCGCCGAAGTGATGGGGGTCCCGGTGCCCGAGATCCGGGTCGGCCTCCGCACCGGGGACACCACGCAGTCCCAGAGGCGGGCCATGGCCAAACGGCCCCCCCACATCCTCATCACCACCCCAGAGTCCCTGTACATACTGCTGACCTCCAAGAGCGGCAGGCAGGGCTTACGGGGTGTCAAGACTCTCATCCTGGACGAGATTCACGCCATAGCCGATGACAAGCGGGGCTCTCACCTGAGCCTCACCGTTGAGCGTTTATGCGCCCTTGCCGAAGGCCCTATAACCCGCATCGGGCTGTCCGCCACCCAGAGGCCGATAGAGGAGGTGGCCCGGTTCCTGGTGGGCAATCGTTTCATCGGGGACGACGGCAGCCCCGAGTGTCTGATCGTCGATGCGGGCCATGCTCGGGAGATCGATCTGGCCCTGGAGATGCCTCAGGGGGAGCTGGGGTCCATCGCCAGCCACGAGCTGTGGGCCGAGACCCTGGATAGGATTGCAGACCTGGCCCGGGGGCACGGCACCACCCTCGTCTTCGTGAACACCAGGCGGCTGGTGGAGCGGGTATCCCACCAGCTCTCTGAGCGGATGGGTGAAGAGGCGGTGGCCGCCCATCACGGCAGCCTCTCCCGTGAGACGCGGCACCTGGCCGAGGAGAACCTGAAAGCCGGCAAGGTCAAGGTTTGTGTGGCCACTGCCTCCCTGGAGTTGGGCATCGACGTCGGTGTGGTCGACCTGGTCTGCCAGATCGGGTCGCCCCGGTCCATAGGCCTCCTCATCCAGAGGGTGGGGCGCTCGGGCCACTCCATAGGCCTGACCCCCAAGGGCCGCCTCTTTCCCCTGACCCGTGACGAGCTGGTTGAATGCGTGGCCCTGGTAAGGGCCGTTAAGCGGCATAAACTGGATTCCCTGTCCATTCCTCCCTGGCCCCTGGATGTCCTCTCCCAGCAGATCGTGGCCGCCTGCGCCTCCGAGGACTGGGACGAGGACCAGCTATTCGAACTGTGTCGACGGGCCTACCCCTATCGAGACCTGCCCCGAGAAAAATTCAACCAGGTCATCGAAGTGCTGTCCAGGGGCGTCGCGCCTCGGGAGGGCAGGCGCGCGGCCTTTCTTCACCGGGATGAGGTCAACAGCAGGCTGAAGGGACGCCGAGGCGCTCGCATTGCCGCGCTCACCAGCGGCGGCGCAATACCCGACACCGCCGATTACGATGTCGTCGCCGACCCTGAGGGTATCTTCGTCGGCACCGTAAACGAAGACTTTGCCATCGAGAGCAGGCCGGCGATATATTCCTGCTGGGCAACACTGCCTGGCGTATACGCCGGGTGGAGCGCGGCCGGGTCAGGGTGGAGGATGCCCACGGCGCAGCCCCGACCATACCCTTCTGGCTGGGCGAGGCCCCGGGAAGGACCCGGGAGCTGTCTCAGGAGATATCGGATCTCCGCCAGGGACTGGTCGAGAGGCTGGAGCAGCCCGATGATGCCAGAGAATGGCTGCTGGAAGAGGCTGGTATCAATGACAACGCCGCCCAGCAGGTAGTGGACTATCTCCAGGAGGGGGTGCGAATCCTGGGCGGTGTGCCCAGGTGTGACGCGATTTATGCCGAGCGCTTCTTCGATGAGACTGGGGGCGCCCAGATAGTGATACATTCGCCCTTTGGGGCCCGCATAAACCGGGCCTGGGGCATGGCCCTCAGAAAGCAGATCTGCCGCACCTTCGACTTCGAGCTCCAGGCCGCCGCCACCGACGACGGAATAAACTTCTCCCTGGGGCCCAATCTCTCGTTTCCTCTATCCGACGTATTCACCTTACTCTCCCCCCGAACCCTCGATAAGGTACTGACCCAGGCCGTCCTTCAGGCGCCGCTGTTTCAGACCCGCTGGCGCTGGGACTCCACTCGCGCCCTGGCCGTTTTGCGCTTCACGGGTGGCCGGAAAGTGCCATCTCCCCTCCTCCGGATGCGGGCCGATGACCTGCTGGCCGCGGTGTTCCCGGCCCAGGTCCAGTGCCAGGACAACGCCCCAAGGGTAGAGATAGAGGTGCCCGATCATCCCCTCGTTTTCGAGACCCTCAGGGACTGCTTGACCGAGGCCATGGACCTGGAAGGGTTGCGACGGGTGCTGGAAGACATCGAGCAGTCCAAGATACAGGTCTATGCCAGGGATACCATCCAGCCATCGGTCTTCTCCCACCAGATCCTCAATGCAATGCCCTATGCCTTCCTGGACGATGCTCCCCTGGAAGAGCGCCGCTCTCGGGCCGTGTCCCTGCGCCGGGCCCTGCCCCAGGATTCCCGGGAACTGGGGGCCCTGGACCCGGACGCCATCTCCACCGCGACCCAGGATGCCTGGCCCGTGATCAGAGACGCAGAGGAGCTCCACGATGCCCTCCTAGTCCTGGGTGTCATGTCCCCAGCAGACCTCAGGCCCGGCGATAACGGGATTTCCCAGGATCTCGTTCGGGAATGGACTCGTGAGCTGGCTGGCCAGGGGCGGCTTATCACCCTTCGCCGCCCTGATGGCAGCGAGGCCTGGACGGCCACCGAGTCGGCGGCCACGGTGCTGGCCGCTTATCCCGGCGCACGTCTCCACCCCGCGCCGCCGGAGCGGTTTTTGAAGGGTACAGTCCTATCCATGGAGGAGGCCGTCCTGGCCCTGGTCAGGGGACGGGTCGAGTGCTCCGGGCCCCTTACCGTCTCGGAGCTGAGCGAAAGCCTGGGCCTCCCTCCCGGGGATGTCGAGGCGGCCATAGTGCGTCTCGAGGTAGAAGGGCTGGTCCTTCGGGGCTCCTACAGGCCCGGCGTCGAGGATGTCGAATTCTGCGACCGGAGGATCCTGGCCCGGATACACAGGGCCACCATCGCCAGGCTGCGCCGGGAGATCGAGCCCGTCTCCCAGTCCAACTTCATGAGGTTCCTGTTCCGCTGGCAGCACATAGAACCGTCTCACCGGTTGAGCGGAGAGGGCGGGCTGCTGGAGGTGATCGAGCAGCTTCAGGGGTTCGAGGCCGCAGCCGGCGCATGGGAGCCCCAGCTATTGAAATCCAGGGTAGCCGACTATCGACCCGGCATGCTGGACGATCTGTGCTTTGGCGGCCAGGTGGTCTGGGGCAGGATGGCCAGGCGCAGGCCCTCGGCGGATCAGATCATCACCAAGGTCGGCCTGTCCCGAAACGGGCCCCTGACCTTGGGGCTGCGGGAAGACCTGGACTGGCTCCTGGACCCCCTGTCTCCCGACGCCAACGGCCTATCTGGGGCTGCTAAAGAGATTTTGGAGGTCCTTTCCACCAGAGGGGCCTCTTTCCAGCCCGATATA
>JACZVB010000006.1 GCA_022572865.1 Chloroflexota bacterium
GCTCATTCAGCGTACAGAAAACATCGGTATTGAGTTTCATCCCCGTTCGGAACTCCGCACTATTGAACGAATGGACGGCGGCTTCAAAGTAGTCGCGGAACGTGACGGCAATGAGCATAACTGGAACGTTGATTTGGTCGTCCATGGGGCCGGACGGGTCGCGGAGCTCGAACGGCTAGACCTTGAGGCAGCGGAAGTCGAGTTCAGCGAGAAGGGTGTCGCGGTCAACGAATACTTGCAAAGCATCTCAAACCCGGCGGTGTATGCTGCCGGCGACGCGAGTGATACTGATGGGTGGCCTCTGACACCAGTCTCTTTCCTTGAGGGACGAGTTGCGGCTTCCAATATGTTGAAGGGAAATAATAGAATTGCCGACTATCGCGGTGTGCCGACTGTCGTTTTTACGATTCCGGAGCTCACACGGGTCGGACTCCTGGAGTCCGAAGCCACAGAACTCGGCCTCGATTATCGTGTGAAATTTACAGATACCGGCAATTGGTATTCCAATTTGCGTGTCGGTGAAGACTGCGCTGCTGTCAAGGTCTTAGTCGATAATCAGACAGACGAGATCATTGGTGCGCACCTCTTCGGACCGGAGTACGCGGAACTCGTCAACATCTTCGGTTTGGCTATAAAGCTTGGATTGAAGACAGCCGATCTCAAAAAGATGGTCAGTGCCTATCCATCAGTGGGCTCCGATCTTGGATCGCTGATTTGACCTGGTAAGCTAATAACGGCGCCCGCTGGGCCTCGGCTAAGGCACCTTGGGGAGGCAAATGTGGTAGTTCTACACTACTTCTAGCAGAACTAGTTCACCTATCGAGGAAGGGACGCAACAATTGAACGAATATGGTTAGAGGGTATGACATGAGCGTAATCGATGAATTTCTTGCAAACAACGAAGCCTACGCCGGTAAATTTACTAAGGGGTCACTCCCCATGCCGCCCGCAAAGCAGATTGCCGTTGTCGTCTGCATGGACGCTCGGCTTGAGACGGGAGCTCTGCTCGGACTCGTAGAGGGCGATGCCCATGTAATCAGAAACGCTGGCGGGGTCGTGACTGATGACGTGATCCGTTCGCTGACCATCTCACAGAGGCTCTTGGGCACGCGCGAGATCATGCTTATTCACCATACCGACTGCGGGATGTTGACCTTTACGGATGCTGATCTAAAGCAGCAAATCCTGGACGAGACGGGAATAAAGCCGCCGTTTGCGATGGAGGCTTTCACGGACACCGATGCGGACGTTCGTCAATCGGTAGCGCGAATCAAGGCAAGCCCGTATATTCCGCACAAGGATCAGATTCGTGGCTTCGTTTACGATGTGGCGTCCGGACAGCTACGCGAGGCGACATAGACCACGATCGTCTTCGACTGGCGACAAGCGGACTTCCACCGCGAGTAGTTAGACAGCCACGTCGCGACAATGCAGCAGGAGGTTGGAGAAATGAACGCAGCAAACGAGAAAAGCAAGATCGTATGCGTATTGTACGATGACCCCGCGGAAGGATATCCGCCGAACTATGCGCGCGATGGCATTCCGACGCTGGCGGAGTATCCGCTCGGTGGAAAGGGGCCCTATGCCCGGGACGCGGATCAGGTCGTCCCGGGAGGCGGCGTTGATGTCTACGGAGCCTGCCTCCAGAGTCTGGGCGGCTATCATCGTCTTGGGGTCCACCTCGTGGTAGAGGAACCCCCGGTCATCGAAGCTAAGTCTCAGCTCCTCTTCCTTGAACTTGTATACCCTGGTGAGCCAGTCCAACTGGTAAAGACGATGTTCCCTTATGGGCAGGGTGGCAGGATGCTCCTCCAAAGGGGTGTGGCGAGCAGGTATGAAACCCTGGTAGTAGACCCTTTTGAGATTCCAGTCCTTGTAAAGCTGGCGGACCCTCTGGAGGATGTCCCAGTCGGTCTCGTCGGCGGCGCCGACCACGAACTGGGTAGCCTGGCCCACCGCGCCGTTCTCCCCGTATCGGTTTCGGATCAGGTCGTTGATCCAGGACATCTGGTCCAGGATCCAGGCCTGGTACGGCTTGTGAGGACTTATGCGCTCCATCATCTCGGCGGAGGGGGTCTCGATATTGACGGAGAGGCGGCTGCCCAGGCGAAAGGCCTCCTCCACCAGAGGACGGGACGTGCCCGGCATAACCTTCAAGTGGATGTAGCCTTTGTACCTGTACTTCTTGCGAATGGCCTCCACCACCTGTACCATCTTGTCCATGGTCTTGTCAGGACTGCCGGCAATCCCGGAACTGAGGAAGAGGCCGTCCACCAGGTGTCGGTCTACGTACTGCATGAACAGCCGTGACAGCTCGTCCACGGTGAAAGTCACCCGTTTCCTCGGCACGTATATGCTGTTGGGGCAATAGGCGCAGTCCAACATGCAGAAATCGGTGAACATGGTGCGCATGAGGGAGATGTATTTGCCATTGGGCATGGCGGCCTTGTAGACCCCAGGAACGGGCTGGCGTTTAATGCCGAATCGGGGCTGGGTAGGAGAGGCGGTAAACCTGGCCTGGGACTGAGACCTGTCCAGGACATCGTCCGTTGCCATGCCGGATAGGGCCTGGAGCTTCTCATAGGCGTCGGGCTTGTGTTTAATCAGCATCTGGGCCTCCATTCATGGGATAGTACATACGTTCTATATATTTAACACCTATCATGGAATCTGTCAACCCTCCATAACAGAGGCCGGTTAATAGGTCCTATAAAGCGCGAAGCGTCCCGACGCCTAGTCGGGGCTGGGGTTTGGGGGCGAGGAGGCCATTCCTTCCCTCCCCCCATCCCCTGGTAAGCGTTGCGTACACGACACTTTCTAGGCCACTCTGAACAAAGAGAGAATGTGGGTTCCAATCCTGACATGTCGGGATTGGCGGGGGTTTAGGGGTTCCCCCAAATTATTTGCTCCCCCCTTCCTGGCCAGGAAGGGGGGACAGGGGGGATGGTCGAAAATGCTATTGAGCCCTCCTTGACACCCAATTTGGGGGCTGATAGCATCGCCCAAGCACGGCACGCCTGTTAAGGACCCGGCGCCGGCGGCCTCACCTCAGGCAAAACACCCTCATCATGAATACCATAGAGTGGGTCGATGGCAAGATAAGGCTCCTGGACCAGACCAGGCTGCCTCTGGAAGAGGTGTACCTGGACCTGACCGATTACCAGTCCCTGGTGAGGGCGATAAAGGAGATGCGCATCAGGGGAGCCCCGGCTCTGGGCGTGGCCGCCGCTTACGGCGTCGCCCTGGGCGCGGCCGCGATAGATGAGGAGAGCAAGGAGGCTTTCGAATCTCGCCTGGGGCCCGTCTACGAGGCCATCGTCGCCTCGAGGCCGACAGCGGTCAACATCAGGTGGGCGGTGGAGCGGATGAGAAGGGTGGTAAGCGCCCAGCGGGACATCTCGGGGGTGAAGAAGGCCCTGCTGAACGAGGCCCTGGCCATCCACAGGCAGGACGAGGCCATCAACCATCGCATCGGCGCCCACGGGGCCGGGCTGCTCCAGGGCAAGGGCACGGTGATGACCCACTGCAACGCAGGGGCCCTGGCCACCACCGGATACGGCACCGCCCTGGGAGTCGTGCGGGCAACCATCGAGAGGGGAACGGCTCTAAAGGTCATCGCCACCGAGACCCGTCCCTTCCTGCAGGGGTCGCGCCTCACGGCCTGGGAGTTGGCCCGGGACCAGATAGACGTGACCCTGATCACCGACTCCATGGCCGGACACTTCTTGAAGAAGGGCGACATAGACTGCGTAATCGTCGGGGCCGATAGGATAGCCGCCAACGGCGACGTGGCCAACAAGATAGGCACCTATTCCATCGCGGTTCTGGCCAAAGAGAATGCCGTGCCCTTCTACGTGGCGGCCCCCATCAGCACCATCGACCTCTCGATCTCATCAGGGGAGGAGATTCCAATAGAGGAGAGGAGTCCAGAAGAGGTCCTCAGCTTCGCCGGAGTGCAGGTGGCCCCCCAGCAGGTAAAGGCGGCCAACCCGGCCTTCGATATCACCCCCTATCGGTATGTGTCGGCCATCGTCACCGAGAACGGCATAGCCCGGGAGCCGTACCTGGAGGAATTGAAGGCGCTGGTGGAGAAGATCGAGGAGTAGCAGGGAGGCCAGTTGGCCGAGGCACAGATAGGCATCATCGGCGGCAGTGGCCTGTATGACATGGAGGCCCTGACCGATAGGGAAGAGGTCAGACCCGAGACCCCTTTCGGTGAACCCAGCGATGCCATAGTCCTGGGGACCCTGGAGGGTACGCGGGTGGCCTTCCTCCCTCGCCACGGCAAGGGCCACAGGTTAAACCCGACCAGTATTCCCGTTCGGGCCAACATCTTCGCCCTCAAGACCCTGGGAGTGACCCACGTGGTGTCCATAAGCGCTGTCGGCAGCCTGCGGGAGGAGATACGACCCCTGGACATGGTCGTGCCGGACCAGCTCATAGACCGCACCAAGAGCCGGGTCAACAGTTTTTTCGAAGAGGAGCTGGTGGTACATGCGGCCTTCGCCGACCCGTACTGCCCGGCCCTCAGCCAGGCCCTTTACGATGTAGCCTCTTCTGTAACAGAGCGAGCGCACAAGGGCGGCACCCTGATAGTCATGGAAGGACCCCTCTTCTCCACCAGGGCCGAGAGCGAGATGTACCGCTCCTGGGGGGCCAGCATCATCGGGATGACCGCACTGCCCGAAGCGAAGCTGGCCCGGGAGGCGGAGCTCTGTTACGCCACCCTGGCCTGTGCCACCGACTACGATTGCTGGCGCCCCGGCTACGACTCGGTTTCCGTCGAGCTTATCGTGGGAAATCTAATAAAGAATGTCGGCGCTGCTCAACAGATAATCCGAAACCTGATGGGCCTTATACCCGATCGCCGGGGCTGCGACTGTCAGAACGCGCTGAGAGATGCCATCATCACCTCCAGGGAGCGGATACCGGATCGCCTCAAGGATGAGCTGAGGCCTCTGATAGGGAAATACATATCGTAAGAGGGATTCCGTCCTGATGTAATCGGTAGGGAGAGGGGTTGGGGGAGAGGCATTTTGTCATTCTGAGGAAACCTTCCCAGGAAGGATGACGAAGAATCTAGGTAGGAGGGGTCTACAGTCACCCTAGTACCTAATAGCCGAAATTAGCTAACGTTCGGTCGAGTGTCGTCGGGACTCCATCCTTTCAGTACTGGAAGGATGCCGGGGGCTTGGGGGTGTCCCCCAAAGCTAATTTACTTCCCCCTTCCTGGCCAGGAAGGGGGACAGGGGGATGGTCGAAACTGTTATTAAACACTCTCATACTGCTGCCCTAGCCTTTCGCCCCCATAACGGTTAAACTGTTAGGCACACGTCAGCAACAGGCCACGGGCCGGCGCCCATGCAGCCGCCAGGCCAGGAGAAGGTTATGGCCTCAGGACCGGATATAAGACAGGAACCAGGCGAGCCCTTCAAGAGGATCACCCCGAAGGCCGCCAAGGAGATGATAGACGGGGGCAACACCGAGGTGATCGACGTCCGTAACCCCGATGAATTCGAGACGGGCCACATCCCAGGGGCCATTCTCATGCCGGTGGATGACCTGTTCGCCCGGGTGGAGGAGTTGGACAAGGGCAAGCAGCTCATTTTCGTCTGCTCCGTGGGCGTGAGGAGCGCCCTGGCCTGCGAGATGGCGGCGGCCTTCGAGTACACCAACCTGTACAATATCGAGGGCGGAACCGGGGCCTGGATTGAGAGCGGCTTCGAGGTAGAGTAGCCGCCCCGACCTTCAGATCAGCCGCCGAGACTCGACCTACATCTGATTTAACAGCCATGGAAAAAGACCCCCTTCAACTGGACCCAACCCACCTCATCGAGGCCGAGGGTGATGAAAAAGAAGTGGACTCACCCCACTGGAGTTCGGCCGCGGGAACCGGCCCTGCGGGCAGCCTGGATGCCAACTACCTCCTGCTTCAGTACGGAAAGGCCATGGCGACGATCGGCCAGCTAGAGAATCGCATATCCGCCCTGCGAGAACAGTTGGAATCTGTGAAGGCGCTGGAGAAATCCGCCCTTGAGCAAGGCTCAGGGTCCGTGGAGCAGCTTAGAGAGCAGCTTTCCCTCAAAGACGGAGTCATAAATCTACTCAACTCGCGCAATGACACACTATCCAAGGGACTGGAGCAGCTAAAGGTCCGGCTGGTCGAGGGCGGCCGCAGGAGATCGACCAGACATCGCCACAGACCGCCAAAGAAGTGGTGGCAATTCTGGAGCAATCATCACAGAGGCTAGCCCAGTCGCCACTGAATCACCCAACTGAAAACCCGGATACACTACTTTCACCTGAGTCGAAGCTCCGGCTCGCCCCTGGACCACGTAAACATGAATCGAAAGGGAACCTGTTGAAAAATACCAGCGTAGACTCGGACATCAAAGACCCGCTCCTGGCGGCAGAGGGCATGATTCGTATCGATTGGGCGGCCCGAGAGATGCCCGTCCTGCGGCAGATCGGGGAGCGATTTGCCAGAGAGAAGCCCCTGGCAGGGATGAGAATCGCGGCCTGTCTTCACGTCACCACCGAGACCGCCAACCTGATGCTGACCCTGAAGGCCGGAGGCGCCCAGATAGTTCTATGCGCCAGCAACCCCCTGAGCACCCAGGACGAAGCAGCCGCCGCCCTGGTATCCGAGTACGGAATCCCCGTCTTCGCCGTCAAGGGTGAGGACGAAACCACCTACTACAACCACCTGAACAGCGCCCTGGACCTGAAGCCCCACTTTACCCTGGACGACGGAGCGGACCTGGTGGCCACCATCCACAGGGACAGAAGGGAGCTTTTGGAAGACGTTGCCGGCGGGATGGAGGAGACCACCACGGGGGTCATTCGCCTTCGCAGCATGGCGGCCGATGGCAAGCTGGAGTATCCGATAATAAGTGTGAACGAAGCCGACACAAAACATCTCTTCGACAACCGCTACGGCACGGGACAGAGCACCATCGACGGTATAACCCGCGCCACCAACGTCCTGTGGGCGGGGAAGACGGTGGTGGTCTGCGGATACGGGTGGTGCGGTCGGGGAATCGCCATGCGGGCCCGGGGCCTGGGGGCCAGGGTCATCATCGTCGAGGTGGACTCTATCAAGGCCCTGGAAGCCGTAATGGAAGGTTACGCCGTGATGCCCCTGATTCAGGCCTCAAAGGTGGGCGACATCTTCATAACGGCCACCGGCGGCCTGAACACCATCGATTGGGTCCACATGGATGCGATGAAAGACGGGGCTATCCTGGCCAACAGCGGACACTTCAACGTAGAGATCAACATTCCCGCCCTGGATGAGAAGTCCACGGGCCAGCGTGACCTGAGGAGCTCCGTAAAAGAGTACACCCTCGAGGATGGCCGCCGGATTCATCTGCTGGCAGAGGGGCGGCTGATAAACCTGGCGGCGGCCGAGGGGCACCCGGCCAGCGTCATGGACATGAGCTTCGCCAACCAGGCCCTGTGCACCGAGTACATGGTAAAGCACGGCAGCCAGCTAACCCCGGGTGTCCACCCCGTGCCCCCGGATATCGACAAGAAAGTGGGCCAGCTCAAGCTCCTCTCCATGGACATCGAGATCGACAGCCTGACCGATGAGCAGGTCAGATACGCCCACAGCTGGGAGAGTGGCACCTAAAATAGACATTCTTGACCAGTCCGCCCATCTTGAGTTCCGGTTTTATCGAGAAACCCTTGAAATCGGACCTAGCCTGCACTGCCTGTCCTGAGTCCTATCGAAGGGAGCTAGTCGAAGTGTCCAAACATGAGCGGACTGCAACCCTTACGATATTTCTCACTCATCCGGATTCTGCAACACTACCCACTTTAGGAGCACCAGATTGAGCACCACCTTCATGACCTCTGAATCCCACATGGGGACCTCGGAGTCGGTTACCGAGGGCCACCCGGACAAGCTGTGCGACCAGATCTCCGACGCTGTCCTGGACGCCATACTGGTCGATGACCCCTTTGGCCGGGTCGCCTGTGAGACCTCCGCCACAACGGGCCTCGTCCTCATCACCGGCGAGATCACCACCAATACCTACGTGGACATACCCAAGATCGCCAGGGAGACTATACGAAGCACCGGATACGTCCACTCCGAGTACGGTTTCGACTACGAGACCTGCGGGGTCATAGTGTCCATCAAAGAGCAGTCCCGAGACATCGCCATCGGCGTTGACCGCTCTCTTGAGGCCAAGGAGCAGGAGCTGCCCTACGACAACGACGACGATTTCGACCGGATCGGGGCCGGGGACCAGGGAATGATGATCGGGTTCGCCTGCAACGAGACCGAGGAACTCATGCCCCTTCCCATATCCCTGGCCCACAAGCTGTGCCGCCGGATGGCCGCGGTCCGCAAGGACGGCACCCTGCCATACCTCCGCCCCGACGGCAAGTCTCAGGTGACCATCCAGTACCGCTTCGGAGTGCCCCAGATGGTGGACACCGTGGTGCTGAGCACCCAGCACGATCCCGGAGTATCCCAGAGCGTCATCAAAGACGACCTGTACGACCACGTCATCTCCAGCGTGGTGCCCAAGCACCTCCGGAGAAAGAGCACAAAGTACTATGTAAATCCCACGGGCCGGTTCGTGGTGGGAGGCCCCATGGGGGACGCGGGGCTGACGGGGCGCAAGATCATCGTCGATACCTACGGGGGTATGGCCCGCCACGGAGGAGGCGCCTTCTCCGGCAAAGACCCCACCAAGGTAGACCGCTCCGCCAGCTATGCCGCTCGATATGTCGCCAAGAACGTAGTAGCAGCGGGGCTGGCCGACCGGCTGGAGGTGCAGCTTTCATACGCCATAGGCATAGCCCACCCGATATCAATAGCCATCGAGACCTTCGGCACGGCCACGGTAGCCGACGATCTCATCCTGGAGCTGATCAACAAGCACTTCGACCTTAGGCCGGCGGCCATCATCAAGAACCTGGACCTGCGCCGCCCCATATACCGACAGACGGCCTGCTACGGTCATTTCGGCCGGACGGACCTGGACCTGCCCTGGGAGAGCACCGACAAGGCCGCCCTCCTACGGGCCGAGGCGGGCCTCAAAGGGTCCTCGACCACCATATCCAAGGAGCAGGCGGGCTAGGCCCTGACGCCTCGGGGCAACACCCGGTCCTCCCGCACTGGAACAGGTTCCCTGTCCCCACCTGCTCGTTGGTTACCAAGGTCAGTATCTTTGTGTCCGAAGACGTGTCTGATTTTTCATTTGCCTATGGCCTAGGGCACCTGTGATGTTAGAATATTCCCTTAGCAGATGGGCCGCAATACCAACAGTGGAGTCACGATGCCCAGCCCGATAAAATTCGGGACCGATGGCTGGCGAGGCCTCATCGCCGAGGACTTCACCTTTCCCAACGTACGGGCCTGCGCCCAGGGGGTTGCACAGTACCTTCAAGACAGGGGCCTGGCAGACCGGGGCCTGGTGGTGGGTTACGACACCCGGTTCCTCTCCGACAGGTTCGCCGAGGCGGTGGCCCTGGTGCTGGCGGCCGGCGGGGTCAAGAGCTACGTCACCTCGCGCCCCACCCCCACTCCGGTGGTGAGCTACGGGATAGTCGCCTATAAGGCGGCCGGGGCCGTGATCATCACCGCCAGCCACAACCCGTCCAACTGGAACGGGTTCAAGTTCAAGCCCGAGTACGCCGGCAGCGCAACCCCGGAGATCACCAGGATTCTGGAGGACAACATCGACCAGGCCCTCCGATCGGGGGATGTGGCCTCGATGCCCCTGGAAGAAGCGACCCGTCTGGGGTTAATCGAATACGTAGACCTGAGGGCACCGTACCGAGACCAGATCGCCGGGTTGGTTGACCTGGAAAGGCTTAAAAGCGCAGGCATTAAGGTGGCGGTTGACTCCATGTACGGGGCTGGGGCCGGTTACCTCAGGTCCCTCATCGGCGGTGGAGAGACCTCGGTAAGGGAGATTCACCGGGCACACAATCCCCTGTTTCCCGGCCTGGCCCAGCCCGAGCCCATAGACCGGAATCTAGGTCAGCTCAGCAGGTTCATACGCAAAGCCGGGGCAGAGGTGGGGCTTGCAACCGACGGCGATGCCGACCGGGTGGGCGTCGCCGACGAGACGGGGACAATCCTCAGCCCGCTGCAGGTCCACGGCCTGCTGGCCTACTATCTACTGGAGATCAGAGGAGAGCGAGGGCCCCTGGTCAAGTCCATCACCACCACCCGGATGATAGACCGCCTGGGTGAGATATACGGGGTGCCCGTATTCGAGACCCCCGTCGGGTTTAAGTACATCTGCCCCTTGATGATTCAGGAGAACGCCCTGATAGGGGGAGAGGAGAGTGGGGGCTTCGGGTTCCGGGGCCACATACCCGAGCGTGATGGCATCCTGTCGTCCCTGTATATCCTGGACCTGATGGTCAGAACGGGAAGAAGGGTCTCCCAGTTGCTGGGCGATCTGTACGGCCTGGTGGGACCCCACCACTACAATCGTATCGACCTGCGTATCCCCCAGGGGCTGAAAGAAACGATTTTAGATAGGATAACCAACGATCCACCCGACGCCCTGGACGGAGACACCGTGGCGAAGTTAGACACTACCGATGGCCTCCGGTTCGACTTCGAGGACGGCGGCTGGCTCCTGATCCGATTTTCCGGCACCGAGCCCCTGATGCGGATCTACGCCGAGAGCCACAGCACGAAGAAGGTCGAGCGTCTCCTGGCCGAGGGCCGGAAGCTGGCCGGCGTATGAAGATCATCGACCTGGACGATCCCGAGGTCTTCAAGCACTTCGATCCTTCGGGGATGCGGCACCGGCTGCGGGGCCTCCCGGACCAGTGCCGTAAGGGCTGGTCCATTCAACCCTCGCCGCCCCTACCCCCAGACTACAGCCAGATAGAACGGGTCTTAGTCCTGGGGGTTGGCGGCTCGGCCATAGGCGGCGATTGCCTTAAGGACCTGATGGCCAGAGTCGGAGGCCCAACCGTGGAGGTGTACCGAGACCTCTCCTTCAGCCCCTCCTTGGACAACAGGACCCTGGTCATAGCGTCAATCTATTCGGGCAACACCCAGGAGACCCTCGGCGCCTATAGAAAGGTCTCAAAATCCCAGGCCCGGAGGCTGGTATTCACCTCGGGCGGCAAGCTCAAGGCCCTGGCAGAGAAAGATGGTATCCCCCTCTACACCCTGGACCTGGTGTCGGAGCCCAGGGCGGCCCTGGGGTTCGGCCTTTTCGCCTTCCTTTCGTGTATCGACACCCTGGGACTGGCCCCCGACATATCGGAGAACGTCGAGGAAGCGCTGGCCCTCATGGAAGGCATGGTGGAGGAGCTACAGGAAACCCGGCCTCTGCTGGATAACCGGGCTAAGATATTAGCGTGGCAGCTGTTCGAGAATTTGATTGTGGTCTATGGCGGTGATATATTCTCCTCGATAGCCCGGCGCTGGAAGACCCAGATCAACGAGAACGGTAAGGCCTGGGCCTTCTATGAGATTTTGCCGGAAGCAGGCCACAACGCGGTGGAGGGGTTGGAGAGGCCCGGTGTGATCTCGGACCATACCCGGGTAGTATTGCTGTACTCGTCGGTGCTGGACACGGAGCTAAAATCCGGATACGCCGCAATTGAGAAGCTTCTGCAACAGGCGAATGTGGATTATAACAAGATCGAGGCCAGAGGCCAGGGCCCTCTGAGCCAGATGATGAGCCTCATGATCCTGGGAGATTACACCAGCTACTATCTTGGTATACTTTACGGCACAGACCCATCGCCTGTATCCTGGATTCGGAGCTACGAAGAGCATCACGGGCGGCCTTCCCGCAAGGACAGCCCGGTCGAGTAGGCGGAGGCGGCATGGAACTGGTCTTCACCGATAGGGAAGAGGCCTTTCGCCAGGAGGTCAGAGAGTTCCTGAAACGAGAGCTTCCCTCCGATTGGGAAGGGTTCGACGAAGGGGACGAGTACGAGGGCGAGGGCTGGGAATTCACCCGCAGCCTCGCCAGAAAGCTCGCCGAGAAGAGATGGCTCACCCTCTCATGGCCCAAGGAGTACGGCGGCCAGGACCTGCCTATTATGGAGCAGGTGGTCTATCTGGAGGAGATGGCATATCACATGGTGCCATCAGCTACCCTGGACATGGGAGTCGGCGGTATCGGATGGGTCGGCCCCACCCTGATGCTCTACGGCACCGAGGAGCAGAAAAGAGAGCACATCCCCCTCATTGGCTCCGGGGAGCGCTTCTGGTGCACCGGCTACAGCGAGCCCGACTCGGGCTCCGACCTCGCCTCTCTTCAGACCCAGGCCGTATCCAAAGGCGACTATTACCTGGTGAACGGGCAAAAGATCTGGAACAGCGGCGGCCACGTCATGGACTGGTGCTGGCTGGCCGTCAGGACCGACCCCGACGCCCCCAAACACAAGGGGATCAGCCTTCTGCTGGTGGACATGAAAAGCCCCGGCATAACGGTGAAGCCGATAACCAATATGGCCGGCGCCCACCACTTTAACCAGCTCTTCTTCGAAGACCTGAAGGTGCCCAAGGCCAACCTGGTGGGAGAGGAGAACAGGGGCTGGTACTACGTGGCCGTGGCCCTGGATTTCGAGCGTTCCCATATAAGGGACGCCGCTATCCAACAGAGGCGGCTGGACGAGCTAATACAGCTCCTCAAAGGGGGGGGCCTGGCGACATCGCCATCCAGCCCTCGGGACGCCTCAGTTCGCCACAGGCTGGCGGAGACGGCCATCGAGATAGAGGTGGGCCGGTGGATGGCCTACCGGGTGGCGTGGATGCAGGGCCAGGGCCTGGTGCCCAACTCGGAAGCCTCTATATGCAAGATACTCATCACCGAAAGCTCCCAGAGACTGGCCAGGACTGTACTCTGGGTGCTAGGGCTTTACGGCCAGCTTGCCGGCAACTCCAAGGGAGCAGTGTCAAAGGGGAAGTTCGAGAGAGACTATCTGCTATCAGTAGCGGCCACCATAGCCGGGGGCACATCGGAGATTCAGCGAACAATCATCGCCCGCAGGGGACTGGGACTCCCCAGACAGTGAGATAATCGAGGCCTCGGGTTCAATCGCATTGCAGAACTTCGCTCAAAGGGCAATAAAGCTGGCCGATCCGTACCAGAGGGCCACAGAAGGGAGGACGTATGCCACTCTCGCTTGAGGTAGCTGAGAAGATGTTACAGGCCGCCAAGGCCAAGGCTGTTGATATGGAATGTTCGGTTAGCGTGGCTATAGTCGATAGCGGCGGCTACATGATAACGGCATCCAGGATGGACGGCGCAGTCCCTCTCACGGCCAACGCGGCAGTCGACATGGCCTACACCGCCGCGATGTTCCGGGCCCCGGGAGACAAGATCCTGCCCTTCGCCTCTAGGCCCTGGTTCCAGAGCCTGGTGATCTCCACCGGCGGCAAGCTCGTTCCCGCAGAGGGTGAGATGCCCATTGAGATTGGCGGCTCCATTGTCGGAGGCATAGGCGCAGCGGGTGGGACGACAGAGCAAGACGTGGCCTGCTGCCAGGCTGCCCTCACCGCCCTCAAGAACAACTTCAGGTAGCCACCACAGCCAAAGGGGCGGCACTTTAGGGCCTGGTCCGGGGGTTGCCTCGCCGTTCCACCCATCCTCCACGAATAACCCTCCACCCAATAATCCGCCTCCGGCGGAAGGGTGAGCAGGCTATTCCATGCCCTGCCTGTATGGAGAGGAAAGGGTCCTAACGCTTGGTGTACTGAGGCGCCTTTCGGGCCCTCTTGAGGCCGTACTTCTTGCGCTCCTTCACCCTCGCGTCCCGGGTCAGGAGGCCCGCCTTTCTCATGACCGGCCTCAGCTCCTCGTCGGCGACCACCAGGGCCCTGGCGATGCCGTGCCTGATGGCCTGGGCCTGCCCGGCTATCCCACCACCCGACACCATGATGCTGGCATTGTAATT
>JACZVB010000223.1 GCA_022572865.1 Chloroflexota bacterium
AAGCCGGCGTCCTCGGCTCAATGATATACTTTCACCGTTCCAGGCCCGGAGGAGGACACGCCAGCGCCTCAGCCCGGTGAATTTATCGATGGGGAGGAGCATCCGATGAGCCTACTGCTCAAGGGCTGCAGCATCATAGACGCAACGACCCCCGATGTACGGCACGATCGGTATGTGCTTATAGAGGGGGATACGATACGAGAAGTGAAGGAGGGGCGTCCGCCGTCGGTGGACCGGGTTATCGATATTGCCGGGGCTTACCTGCTTCCCGGCCTGTGGGACGTTCACACTCACCTCAATAAGGGTACCTGGGGCGATGAGTTTATTGAAGAGGAGGCTGAGGGCATGGCCCCTCGGATACTGGGCCATGCCTGGAACGCGATGGAGGCCCTAAAAAATGGGGTCACCTCGCTGCGGGTGGTGGGTATCAAGAACTGGGCCGATATCGCCCTGCGAGAGGCCTTCGCATCGGGAAAATTCATGGGGCCCCGGCTGTTCTGCTGCGGGTACGGCCTTAACACCACCGCAGGCCACATGGCCGACACGGAATCTGAGCTGGGCCTGGACGGGCCCGTCTCCTTTGTCCGCGAGGTGCGCAACCAGATCATGCACGGGGTCGACCAGATAAAGCTGGTCACCACCGGCGGCATCATGGGGTCGGGCCACGATGTCATGACCAACATCATGATGCTCAAGGGCGAGATGGAGGCAGCGTTGCAGATCGCCAACCTTAGGGGCGTGCCTGCCGCGGTCCATGCTACCGTGGCGGAGGCGGTGAAGTGGGCTGTGAACGCCGGGGCCCACTCCATCGAGCACGGGTACATCCTGGACGAGGAGGCCGCACATCTAATGGCCCGGCGGCACGTCTACTACGTTCCGACCCTGGCCCTCAGCCATCTGACCCCGAACCAGGCGGCTACCAAGGCCGAGGAGTCTTATTGTGAGGCCCACTCCCTCCCCGAGATATATCGGGAACGGGCTGACTATTTCGCCCCGGCCCACGAGGACTCCTTCCGGATGGCGGTGGATGCAGGGGTGAAGATCGCCAGCGGCTCGGACCAGGGGCCTCCGGGGGAGGCCGCGCTCCTGGAGATCGAGTTTCTGTCGAAGTGCGGCCTGGGGCCTTACGGGGCGATAGTGGCGGCCACCCGCACTTCTGCGGAGGTGTGCATGGCCCAGGACAGGCTGGGGACGGTGGAGCCGGGCAAGCTGGCCGACTTCGTGGTGGTGGACACCAACCCCCTGGAGAACATAGAGAACCTGCGTAGACAGGTGCTGGTGGTCAAGGGTGGCGACGTGGTGGTGGATAAGCGGTAGGGGAAACGTCAGAAAATACACCCTCGGATGGCCTCCTCCCCCACTACGGGGGAGGACTAAGGTGGGGGGCGCCTGCTATTTGCAATACGAGGCTAGCCCGCCGGGGCGATGGGCGCGGGGGCAGGCTCCTTGAACCTGGGTATTACCCTGGAGCCCAGAAGGTCAAGGGCCCTCATAGTGTCATCGTGGGTGGTGTTGCCCGCCTGTATCATCAGAAGGATCTGGTCGATGCCCAGGTCCATCCACTTCTCCAGGCCCCGGCACACGGAGTCGACGTCGCCGCCGATGACGATGCCGTCCTCGATTAACTGGTCGTTGCTACGGTCGAGGATCGACTCCAGAACGCCCTGGCGCTTTCCTCCGGCGGCCTCCTCGTAGAATTTGCCTTCGTGGCTGCCGAAGCGCAGCTTCTGCAGGGGGACATCGTTCTCCCCGAAGTACCAGCGGGCCGCGGCGCAGGCCTTGTCCCTGCCGACGGTGTAGTCCTTGTCGATGTTGCAGATGGCAAAGGCCGCTATCTGGTGGTTGGCGTAGCCGCCGATGGGCTTGCACTCGGGCATGGCCTCTTTGTATGCCTCAATGGCAGGGATCATCTTGTCGGGCTCCGTGGCACTGAAGCCGAGGATCCCCATGCCCATCCTGGCGGCCTTGGCGAAGGTGGCAGGCTGGGTTGCAGCCAGCCACAAAGGGGGATGGGGTTTCTGTACCGGTTTGGGTACCATGTCCCGCTTGGGCAGGTCGTAGTGCTTGCCCTTCCACCCGGGGAACGGGTCATTCATGAACATGGAGCAGATTACCTGTATGGACTCCTCCCACTGCTCCTTGGACTCGTCCGAGTCGTAGCCGAAGGCCTCTGTGTGGTATATCGAGGCCCCCCGCCCCGTCCCGAAATCGACCCGACCGTCCGAGAGGACGTCCAGGGTGGAGACGAACTCGACTACCCGAAACGGGTGATTACAGGGCAACACCACCACGCCAAGGCCGAGGCGGATGGTGGAGGTGTGCTGGGCCAGGGCGGCGAGGAACAGCTCCGGGCATGAGCTGTGTCCGATCTCGGGGTAGAAGTGATGCTCCGTCTGCCAGTAGTAGTCGAAACCCACGGCCTCGGCGCGTATGGCCTGCTCCATGGCCTCTTTATAGAGTGCGACCTCAGCATTCTCGGGCCAGGGCTTCGGCATCTGTAGCTGATTGAAGTAACCCAGTTTCATACCCGGCCCCTTTCGTAAAACACTACCCCTCGTTCGATGTGGCTATTACGTACAAGCCTTCGGCATCCCCGGCGAGATGAATTGTATCTCGCCGAGCCCCCGGCGGCAATGCAGGTCGGCTACCAGGCACTAGTGGAGGCGGTCAGCTAATCGACGCCTCGCAGCCTGGCACCCGTTTCCTGTGACAGCTTCTGGACCAACTGGGCCTGGACCACGTTGACTTCTTCCTCTGTGAGGGTGCGGTTGGGGGACTGAAACTGGATGCGATACGCCAGGGACCTCTGTCCCTGCGGCACCTGGTCCCCCGAGTAGACATCGAACAGGCTTGCTCTGGTTACAAGGGGGAAGGACTTTATCACGTCCTCGATTGCCCTGGCGGGGGTGTTGGCGTCCACCAGGAGGGCCAGGTCCCTCAGCACCCCCGGATACCGGGAGATAGGCCTGTACTTTTTGGAGACGGGCAGGTGACGTCGCAACTTTTCCATATCCGCCTCGAAAACATATACCGACCCCGCTTCGATATCGAAGGCCTCCACCACCTGGGGATGCACCTCGCCCAGCACTCCCAGATCGTCGTCCTGTACTTTAAGCCTCACAATCCTGCCGGGATGTAGTCCCGGCTCCTCCCCAGGCTCGAACCGGACCTCGACGCCCAGGCGTTCCAGCAGCGACTCCAATATTCCCTTGATCTTCAAAAATCCGTTTTCTGAACCTTCTTCATCACCGGTCACAACACAGGCCAGAATCTCCTTCTCTATCGGAAGGTCCCCATCCCGTGGCAGGTAGACCTTTCCGATTTCGAAGAAGAGCAGGCCCTGGTCCTGGTGCTTCTGGTTTTGGGCCACGTTGGCCAGTATCCCGGGGCGCAGGCTGAGCCTCAGGTGCTCATGCTCGGGGCGCATCGGGTTAGCTATTCGCAGAGGATTCAGGGAGGCCAGCGCAGATAGGCCCGTCTTTTCGAGGCTCGACAGGCTCGAGATGGAGTAGTTCACCACCTCCTGCATCCCGCACCCCGCCATGATGTCCTGGACATTTTCCTTCAGTTGAAGGGCCTCGTCGGGAACGATCTGAGGTATGTGCCCGTGTAGAGTGGTGATGGGCATCTGGTCATAGCCCACGATTCTGGCTACTTCCTCTACCAGATCGTCCTCGATGGAGATGTCAGACCGCCAGTATGGGGCGGTGACCGAGAGCGCCGACTCGCCCGCCTTGCGGCACTTGA
>JACZVB010000224.1 GCA_022572865.1 Chloroflexota bacterium
AGAGGGGCGTTCATGGGCCCATCGACCTGAGGGTCGCTGCCGGTGAAATCCACCGTCAGCTGGTCGCCCTGCTTGCTCACCCTGAGCTTGAGGTTTATCGGCTCGTCCTCGGTATGCCCAATCCCCAGGATTCCGTCTCCGTCGCAGTAGTCCTCGAAGTAGAACTCGCCGTCCTCGAAGCGCTCCAACTGGGCCCGGATCATCCTGTCGGAGTAGTCCTGGACACCCTGCATCATCTCCATCATGAGGTCTAAGCCGTACTTCGCGGTGAGCTCCTGCACCCGGATGGCGCCCCGACGGTTGGCGGCCACCTGGGCCCTCAGGTCTCCTCTTCGCTCCTCAGGGGTGCGGACATTGGCGAAGATGAGGCTGTCGATGTCTCTGTTCAGCTCGCCCTGGGTGTAGAGGCGGACGGCCGGCAGCCGTAGCCCCTCGCCGTAGATCTCGGTAGTTGCGCCGTAGCTTCCGGGGCTGGCGCTGCCGATGTCGGGCCAGTGGGCCCGGACGCAGGTGTAGCCCAATAGCACATCGTCGTTCATGTAGATGGGAGCGACGATGTTGACGTCGGGGAGATGGGACCCGCCGAAGTATGGATCGTTATGGATGAAGACGTCCCCCGGGGCGATGTTGTCGTGGGTGGCCAGTACGGCCTTCACCGTCAGGGGCATAGACCCCAGGTGAATGGGGATGTCCGGGCCCTGGGCCACCATGTTGCCCGAAACGTCGAAGAGGCCACAGGAGTAGTCCCCGGCCAGCTTGAGTAGGGGAGAGTAGGCCGTCTTCGCCAGGACCACCTTCATCTCCTCGGCCGCGGAGAGGAGGCTGTTCTTGATCACCTGGAATGTGATCGGGTCTATGTCACTTTTCATTTAAGGCTTCCTTACCACTATTCTTAGCCTGCCAGTGTGAGCTCGATGGTGCCCCACTCGGTGGCCCGGGCCGACTGGCCCGGGTAGACAACGATGGTTGAGTTGGCTTCCTGGATTACGGCCGGCCCTGGAACCGGTGTGCCGATGGGAAGTGCTCCCCTATCGTAAATCGGACAGCGAGTCTTGCCCGTCTCCTTGAAGAAGACTTCGCGGTAAGCCGTTCTTGCCTGGTCCATGGATGCGTTGCTGGAGGTTGCCTTTTGGGCTATGTAGTTACCGCCCAGCTGTCCGATGGCGGTGACCCTGAGATTGACCAGCTGTATCGGCTCATCGGGGGCGTTGTACCCGTACATGGTCATATGCTGATCGTGAAAGCGCTGTGCGATGCCCGCCAGAGACCCGTCTTCGATCTCCGAGGCTCCGACGGGAACGGACAGCTCGTAGGCCTGATACTCGTATCTAAGGTCCATGGAGTAGCGGAAACTCCGCTTCTCCTCCTGGATGTCCGACCGGGTCAGCATCTCCCTGGCCTCGGCCTCGACCTCGCTGTAAGCCTCTCGAATCGGGCCCCGGGCCTCTTCAACGAAGGCGGTGTACAGGGTGCGTACATAGTCCCGCTTCAGGTCGGTACACACCAGGCCCATGGCGGAGAATGCGCCCGGATTGGGAGGAATGACCACCCTGGTTATCCCAAGCTCCGACGCCAGTTTTCCGGCGTGGACGGGCCCCGCGCCCCCGAAGGCGACAAGGGTGAACTCCCGTGGGTCGTGGCCCCGCTCGATGGAGACCATGCGAACGGCGTCGGCCATGTTGGAGTTGACTATATCCACGATGCCCTGGGCGGCGTCCAGGAGATTGAGGCCCAGAGGGTCTCCTACACTCTCCTGTATCGCCTGGGAGGCCCTGTCGGGGAAGATGGTCATCTTGCCGCCGAGGAAATGGTCCGGGTCCAGGTATCCTAGAACGGTGTCGGCGTCGGTGACGGTGGGGTCCTCTCCCCCCATGCCGTAGCAGGCCGGGCCGGGGGAGGCCCCCGCGCTCTGGGGCCCGACGCGCAGGCCCCCCGCATCGTCGACCCACGCTATGCTTCCCCCGCCGGCGCTCACCTCGGCCAGGTCCACCACCGGCACCTTTATCGGGTGCCCCGTCCCCTGGAGCCAGCGGCGCACGTTCCCCATCCCTCCAACCTCATACTCGGTGGTGATGCTCACCTCGCCATCGTTGATGAGGCTGGTCTTGGCGGTGGTGCCTCCCATGTCGAAGGAGATGAGCTGTTTGAGGCCCAGGAGCTCACCCAGGGCGGCGGCGGCCGTGACCCCCGCCGCAGGCCCCGACTCTGTCAGCATGGCCGGCATCCTGAGCCCTTCCTCTACGCTGAACACCCCGCCGCTGGAACCCGTCAGGTAGAGGGGTGGGTAGGAATCGGACTTCAGGAACCCGTTGAGCTGGTTGAGGTATCCCTCCAGCACCGGGGCCACGTAGGCGCAGACGGCGACGGTGCTGGTGCGTTCGTACTCCCGCATCTCGGGTAGCACCTCACTGGACAGGAAGACCTTCACATCGGGCAGCTCCCGCCGCAGCAGGGCGCCGACGGCCTTCTCGTGGACCGGATTGAGAAAAGAGAATAGTAGACATACGGCAACGGCCTGGACCTGGTGGGCCTTCAAAAAGGAGACTATGGCGGGTAGCTCCTCATCTTTCAGGGGCTGGTTAACCTGGCCGTAGGCGTCGATGCGCTCTGTAACCTCCAGCCGCAGGTGCCTGGGGATAAGGACCTTTGGCGATGGCTGGAAAATGTCGTACAGCTTGGCCCTGGACTGCCGGCGGATCTCCAGCACGTCCCGGAAGCCTCGGGTGGTTATCAACGCGGCCCTGGCCCCCTTGGATTCCAGAATGGCGTTGGTCACTATGGTAGTGGCGTGGGAGAGGAAGCTCATCCCGTCGGGGGCGACGCCCTGATCGATGGAGAGGGTCTTGATGGCCTGGATTACAGCGGAGGAGTAGTCCTCCGGGGTGGAGGGCACTTTCCAGACCCTCTGCTCACCGGTCTCCTCGTCGACGGTGGCCAGGTCTGTGAATGTCCCGCCTATGTCTACGCCCAGACGCAGGCCCATGTCGATACCTCTCCGAAGGGATTTCCCGTCAACCGGTCAGTTGAAGTTGTAGATTCGGGCGGCGTTGCGGAAGGCCATCTTCTCCGCCTCGTCTTGAGGGACCCCTTCCAGAAGCCGTCCCAGGACCTGCCGGGAGCGGGGCCAGGTGGACTCGGTGTGGGGGTAGTCGGAGCTCCACAGGATGTTGTCCACTCCCACGATGTCCCGGGTGGCGATGCCCGCCACGTCCTCCTGGAAGGTGACGAAGACGTTGCGGTGGAAGAAGTCGCTGGGCATCATGTCGCCCTTGAAGCGGATCTCTTTGACGTAGCGGTGCTCCTCGTAGTGCCGGTCCATCTGCTGGATGAAGTAGGCGGCCCATCCCAGCTCGAACTCCACCGCTCCGATCACCAGGCCCGGGAACCGTTCGAATACCCCGGCGAACATCATGTCTCCTATGGCCCGCCTGACCCAGTAGTCCTCGCTGGCCCGGAAGGACGAGGTGCCGCCCACCGTAATATCGTTGGCGAAGGTGCCGATGATCCCTGGCCCGGGCCTGTAAGAGCCCGAGTGCATGGCGAGTGGCAGCCCAAGGTCCTGGGCCGCCGCCCACAGGCGGTCGTTTCGAGGTAGGTCGTAGGTGCGGCCCTCCCCGGGATAGGCCGGGATGGTGGCGCTTGCCAGCCCCAGTCCGGCGCACCTCTCCAGCTCTTTAACCGCCTCATCGATGTCGTCCACGTTGATTATGCCGCTGTCCTTGAGGACGTTGGGGTTGGG
>JACZVB010000225.1 GCA_022572865.1 Chloroflexota bacterium
ACTGTCGTCGTTTCCTCCGCCATGAATACCTCCTGCTCGGTGTAATTGGACAAGATTAGAATAGAATATACGTTCTATATGGTCAAGACGTGAGTGTCACAGGGTAGGGTCACAGGCCGGGTGTATAATATCGGCCACATCGATACGCACCCGGGTTCAAATACTAGCTCGGGTTTCCACGTTACACGGGCTAACTCTTTCCTCAGCCCCAAAATTCACCCCAATGGATGATGGTTCATTCCTATGAACCAGATATACTGGGTTTTAATTCAAAGGAATCCGGGCCGGCGATACTGCCAGCGGTGTGGCCTATCATCACGGGAAGTAATGTGGCCCACGTATGCGGATAGACAGTGCATGGCATAGAGAGGGCTCAAGTAATGCGTGATGGCCTAAAGCGACAAGAAGGATTCACCCTTTTAGAGATGGTCGTGGTTATCGCAGTGATTGGGATACTGGCAGGGATCGCAGCCGCCAGTACGGTAGCGATAGTGGGGGGAAGCAAGACCAGGGCGCTTGCATCTGAGCAGGAAGAGCTTCAGAAGGCCGTGAGTCAATTTAATGTGGACTTGCGGAAAGGTCCGGACAGCTCCAACCAGTGGGGATCGGGTGCTCTGAGCAATCACTATCCCACCAGGGATGGAACCGTTGGCGACCTGGAGTTGAGCATCGACACCTTTGACCCGGATAATCCCGACAATCCCCGGCTTGACAAGTACAAGGTCGGCCCCGAGACCGATGGCGCGGCAGTGGACGCCGATCTCGATGGCGGCCTGCTATGGATGGGCCTTTTGGTGAACGAGCCCTTCGGCGCGACCCCCGGCGACGAGAACACTCTGCCGGGAACTGTGCATCCGTTGCTGGGTGAGCCGGGACAATATTTGGGCTCCTTCCCCAAGTCGGCCGCCGAGGCCAACACCGACATCGATGCTGGTGTCGATGCCATTACAGGCAACGGGAGGACGGACGGGAGCTACCACTGGGTGGTCCTCCAGGATGGCAGACCAGTCCCGGTGTACAAGTCGGGCATAACCTGGTTCAGCGGCTCCGATGGGACCACCTACCCCTAGTCCATTGGTGGGAAGCAGCCTCGATTCACCGCCAGGATGCTAACCGAGAAGTAAGCCCTGGCTTATCTGGCTGGCGCCTGGGAGGCACCCACACTTCTCGCTATGCCATGTCGATTGCACATGAAGCGGTACTGGCCGACATACCCACCATTTGAAGGTTTTATCGCTGGCAGCCAGTAACTAATCTCACCGAAATAAGAATAAAACATCCCTCACTAAAGGCCCGTGGAACAAAAACCCACGGGCCTTCGTCTATATAAGTGAAGGAATCAATATTTGTGATAGATTGTGAGGTATGTTACGGGAGTCCTCACAGTCACGATGGAACTGAATGAGAACGCGTTAGGCCCGGAAGAAGAGTCCCTGGTAGCTAGCAGCCAGAAAGGGGACCTGGAGGCCTTCAATGCCATCGTGGAGCGCTACGAAAGGGTGGTGTATAACCTGGCCCTCCGCATGCTGAGCGAGCCGGCCGTCGCCGAAGACGCTACCCAGGACGCCTTCATATCCGCCTTTCAAAACATCAAAGGTTTCAGGGGGGGCAGCCTGAGGGCGTGGCTCTTGAAAATCGTGGCCAACAGGTGTAGGGACGTGCTCAGGTCGGCCTACAGGCGCCGGACCTTGTCCCTGGAGGCCCTTACCCTCGATGCCGATCCCTCCTTCCCATCCAGGACCGAGTCCCCAGAGGACTACACCATGCGCCGGGAGCTGGGCAGGGAGATACAAAACGGGCTGGAAACCATCCCACAGGACCAGCGGATGGTGCTGGTGCTTGTCGATATCCAGGGCCTTGGGTATGAAGAGGCCGCTCAGGTCACAGGTGCCTCCCTGGGCACGGTGAAGTCTCGCCTAAGCCGGGGGCGTGCCCGTCTCAGGGACTATTTACGAACTAAAGAGGAACTTTTACCGGGCCGGTTTCGTCAGAAGGTGTGAGGAGGCAGTGGGAGTGTTTTTGAGGGTCTTTAAAAGAGGACATCAGCGATACCTGGATAAGCTGTCTGAGTATCTGGACGATAGACTGGATGCTGAGGAGCGAGCCCGTATCGAGGGGCATCTGGAAGGGTGCGCTCAGTGTCGCCAGGAGCTCGAGTCCCTGCGGGAAACCATCGGCCTCCTGAGGAGGGTCTCACTGGTGGAGCCTCCACGCTCTTTCAAGCTGCAGGAAGCCCCCTCTCCCGCGCCCAGGCCATCGCTCCTTGGGCGGTTTATACTCGGTGCCCCCGGAGCCGGGCGTCCGGCCCTCGCTTGGTCCATGCAGCTGTCTACAGCCGCAGTGGCAATCGCACTGGTAGTTCTTCTGGCTGGAGACTTCGGCGGGCTGTTTGGAGATGGTGACACCGTTCAAGGCCCGGCTTCCCAGGCAGCCAGCCAGGAGGCCCAGTTCACGACCGAGTCCCTTCCGGAACCTGCACAGGCCCCGGAGGCCCCGTCACCTGCGGCAGCAGAATCGGCGCCTGTGGCCCCGGCGGCCCCGGCCCCCCAGCAAGCCATGCCAGCCCCGCCACCGGGCGAACTGCCCACGGCCGAAGAGGGGGAAGCGGTCAGCGACGATGTGACTGAGGACGCCTCTCGTCAGGCCGAGGCCCTGGAAGGTCAAGAGCCGGTCCCGCAAGCAACTCCTGGCGAAGAGAAGCTGGCGGAAGCCGGTGAGCCCGAGAAAGAGGGGGACGGGAGCGTGGTGAGAAAGGTCCAGATCGGGGTTGGGGCCTTCCTCGGCGTGCTGGCCGCGGCCACGGCCTACATCACTCTCCGCAGGCGTCGGGCCTTGAGTTAACCGCGCCCGCAGTTTTTCTGTCACCCTGGGCCTGACCCCCGGCGCTAGACGGGTGACGGGCTCCTCGGTTCAGTTCCATTGATAGCTTCCTGCTTCAGCCGGGCCAGCTCTCCGTCGGGGTCCGGGATGCCCAGGTTCTCCATGGCCCTCCGCCTGCTGTGGATGCCGGTCCTCACCAGCACCTCCTCGTCCTGTATCAGCCGGCTCCGGTCCTGGGGCAGAATCGGACCCCAGACTATCCGGGTTCGCACCGGGCCCAGGGCCCGACCCTGCTTCCGCTCCAGTATCTTTAGAATCATCTGGATACGATGCCGGTAGACGGCGGTACGGATCAGCCGCTTCCTTCGGATTTTTTGGATCAAAGGGTTCAGCTCCATCTCCAGGGCCACGCCCGAAAGACCCTGGCGGTTGTCCCCGAAGCTGGTGCGAGGCGACTCCGAGAGGTCATGGAGGGCCCTGTACACCAGGTTGATGAAATCGGTGTGGAGCTTGACCCCGCCGCCCTGGAGCAGGTCCAACAGGTAGGCCCGAGCCTGGTCCGGCAGCTCCCACACCGCACCGGGCTGCACGGCGATGTCCTGGGCATCCTCCACGTTCTCCAGCACGGCGATCGGGTTGCCCGACAGTTCCAGTATCATCGAGAGCTGGGAGAACGCCCGGTTCAGCTCTCGGGCCGGCTCAATGATGGCCGGAATGTCCGATATGCCCCAGAACTTTTTGGGCTCCCTGATGTTGGGGAAGATGAGGAAGGGTATGAAGCCGTAGGGATTGGGCCGCTGTTGATGGAGGGCGTTGTCGAACCATATCTCCAGGGAACCGGTGGTCCAGACCTCTACCACCGTCGATTCACTACGCCGGCCGTTGAGGCCGGGCCCGGGGACCTTGAT
>JACZVB010000226.1 GCA_022572865.1 Chloroflexota bacterium
GCGGTGGCCACCTCCACGCCGGGGCCGTCGGTCACCCGGAGGCCCCGGATGAACCGGGCCTTAATGCAGTGAAGCATCTGACACCGGGATATGAGAACGCCCCCACCGTGGACCACCACCATGGGTCGCCCGTCCTGCTGAAGGGCCACCAGGTCAGAGAAGAGGGTATCTGTCTCCCCCAGGGCCCCACCCCCTATTTTAACTATGATGGGCTTCTGGCTAGCTCCCCCTGCCGTCAATTTCTTGTCCACCATCGGATTTGGATCACTCGCCCTTCGGGTCACCTACGGCAGAAGCACGGCGGTACTAGCCAACTCGCCGTCCTGAGCTTGTCGAAGAGAGTGCGATTCGGTTTCCATGACGATCATTCTGAATGTCGATAGGGTGCTGAAAAAGCCTTTCGACCATCCCCCTGACCCCCTTCCTGACCAGGAAGGGGGAAGAAGTTATATTTGAGGGACACCCTCAAACTCCCGGCAAAGGGGCTTCGCCCCTCTGCACACTCCGTATTTCATCAGCCTGCTAGGTGGTGTACTCGCTGTTAAATGTGACGTACTCCTCGGAGAGGTCACAGGTCCAGGCCGTGGCCGAGGCGTCGCCAAGGTTGAGGACCACCTTTATTGTCACTTCCTCCTGGTCCAGGGAACGGGACACGGCATCGGGGTAGAAGGGGACGGGGACGCCGTCGTTCAGCAGGAACATATCGTTAATGAACAGGTCGATCTTGGACTCGATGATCTCGATTCCCGTCCGGCCCAGGACGGCCATGATGCGGCCCCAGTTGGGGTCGTTGCCGTGAATTGCGCTCTTGACCAGCATGGAGGTGGATATGATCCGGGCTGCCTGGCGGGCGTCCTCCCGGGTCCTGGCCTTCTCCACCCGTATCTCGATAAGCTTGGTGGCGCCCTCTCCGTCCCTGGCTATCTGCTTGGCCAGGAAGTCTGCCACCTGCATCAAGGCCTCCCGGAAGGGCTGTGCCCCCGGGCCCCCGGCCTCGATTAGCCGGTTTCCGGCCATACCATTGGCCATCAGGGCCACGGTGTCGCTGGTGCTGGTGTCGCCATCTACGCTGATCATGTTGTATGTTAGGTCGGCAGCTTCTTCCAGGGACTGCTGAAGGAATCCGGCTTCCACGGCGGCATCGGTGGCCAGGAAGGAGAGCATCGTAGCCATATCGGGGTGTATCATCCCCGCTCCCTTGGCTATGCCCCCGATGATCGCCTGAGTCCCATCTCCCGCATCGAAGGACACGGCGATCTCCTTGGTGTGGGTATCGGTGGTCAAAATGGCCCGGGCCATATCGTGGCCCCCGTCCCTGGAGAGCTGTATCTCATCGATGCCCGTCTTGATCCGGGCCATGGGGAGCTCCACCCCTATGACTCCGGTGCTCGCCACCAGCACATCCTGGGGCCTCAGGCCCAGCTTCTGTGCCGCCAGCTCCGTCATGGTCTGGGCGTCCTTGCGCCCTTGCTCCCCGACGGCGACGTTGGCGATGCCGCTGTTTACCACCACGGCCTGGGCCTTTCGGTCTCGCAGATGTTCCCTGGAAACCAGGATGGCGGGGGCCGTGATGGTGTTCTTGGTGAAGACGGCCGCAACGGCGGAGGGTTCTTCCGAATACAGCAGGCCCAGGTCCATCTTCTCTTCACCGTAGGCCTTGACGCCGCAGAATACACCGCCCGCCAGGAATCCCTTGGGGCTGGCAATGGTACCGTCTTCTATCCGCATGATGCTCATTGCTCTCAATATTTGATAGCCGTGACGCCGGTCGGCGAGCACGGCGTGCATTATAGCACTTTTGCCTGCCTGGATTACCCCTGGCCGCCCATCGGCCTAGGATGTGCGATGGGACAGAAACGGCCGGTGAGATAGGTACGATACCCACCAGCTATGCGGCAGAACGGATCGTAGGAAGGAGCCGGGCCTAGCTCTTACTGTTCAGGGGGGTGTCCAGATACCCACTTGCTTCAATCATGATTCCATTATCTGCCTGGTAATATGCTTGCTGACGAAGCCGCTTGCCCAGATCGGGAGAATCGTGGACATCCCTCCGCTCCCTCCACCCGCCACCATCAGGATGATGCTCTCGGGTGTGGTGGGAAAGGTGGAGGAGTAGTCTTGCAAAGTGGGGAACACCACCCCGAACATGGAGCCCGACTGTCCCTGCTCCGGGCATACGATGGGACGCTGATCGTTGACCCTGCGGGATATGTACTCCTTGACACGGGCCTTGCTCCAGCCGCTGGGGCCGAATTCCTGGGCGTGCTGAGGACTCAGTATGACTATGACCTGGCCGTGGCAGACGACGTTGGCGGCGATGGTGTGGCTCAAAGTGTCCAAAAGCTCCTCCGGGCTCCTGGCACCCTGCTCAAACACCTCGATGGGGGTGCGAACCGAGAACAGGGTGACGGCACTGGCCTCCAGGGGCAACCCGTGCTCTACGTGGAACGGTTCCCAGGGGCTGGCCTCCTCGTTTTCGCCTATGCACAGGGTGTAGCGTCCCGAGTTCCCGAAGACCGACTTATCGGTCGTTCCCGGCACCACGCCGCAGACGTTGATGAGCACCAGGCGCAGGGCCCTACCGATGGTGGCATTGGCCCGCCACCCGGGCCCGAACAGGTTGGTCCCGCAGTTGATCTTCAATCGCGCTCGAACAGGCCCGTTGACCAGTAACATGGGCGCCGAGTTCCCCGAGGTCTCCACGACCCCCGAGGCGTTATAGTCGGGCGTCAGCAAAGCCTGCACCGCGGCCATCACCACCGGCGCGTACTCGGGCAGGCACCCTGCCATGATTGCGTTGATGGCGACTTTCTCGGCCGTAATCACCCAGTTTCGGCTGGACCGTGCGCCCAGGACCTCCTGGGGGCCCACCCCCCCACTCTCCAGGAACCGGGTCACCCGTTCCGGAGTCGGCGGGATAACCGGCAGGCCGTCGGTTAGGCCCTGCTCGTAGTAGTACTCGATGGCCTCTATGGTATCCGGCAGCTCGATGGTCTCGGCCTGACCCATGTCACACCTCCAGAAGAATGCGGCAACGCCTCCTCGGCGCTGCCATTGTACCTTCGAGACGAAAGGCAAGTCGATGCAGGGCTCCGGCATCCAGGGCTATACTTATCACCTCATGCGCCCAGGACGGTCTATAAACTGTGTGTGGGATCGGTGGAAGGGTGACTTTGCACGAAGGGAAGGGTAGATGCCTGAAAGACGTCCCAGGTTGGAAGGTAAAGTAGCCATCGTGACGGGGGCCGGGTCCAGCGGCGCGGGCATCGGCAACGGAAAGGCCGCCGCTGTGCTCTTCGCACGTGAGGGGGCGAGGGTGGTGCTGGCGGACATGCATGAAGAGCGGGCGGAGGAGACCCGGGCCCTGATCCAGGGTGAGGGAGGGGAGGCCTCGGTCTTTAGGGCCGACGTGACCAGCGAGGCAGACTGTCGCCGGATGGCGGTGGCGGTGGAGCGGTACGGCAGGTTGGACATCCTGGTCAACAATGTGGGCATCTCCAAGCGGGGCTCTATCCTGGATGTCACGGAGGAGGAGTGGGACAGGGTCATGGCGGTCAACGTCAAGACCATGGTCCTGGCGAGCCGTCAGGCGATACCTGTGATGAAGGAGACGGGCGGCGGGGCGATCATCAACATCTCCTCCACAGCGGCCCTCAGGGCACACCACAGCACTCCCTATTCCACCTCCAAGGCGGCGGTCATAGGGTTGACCATGTCGAT
>JACZVB010000227.1 GCA_022572865.1 Chloroflexota bacterium
ATGTCCTAACCGGTGGGAGGATCATCTTCGGCGTAGGCCGTGGCTACCATACCAGGGAGGTGGAGGTCATGGGCGCCCCACTGCTGGACGGAGATGCCAACAGGGAGCTTTTCGAGGAGCAGGTGGAGATCATATTCAAGGCGTTCAACGAGTCGTCTTTCTCTCACCACGGCAAGCACTATGACATACCAGCCAAGGTCCCCTATCGCGGGTACGAGCTTGAGGAGATCACCCTGGTCCCGCGGCCCTTGCACCTGCCGGTGGAGTGCTGGCAGCCGATAGTGAGCGCCAGCCCCCGGGGCATGAACTTCATGGCCAAGCACGGTATCAAGGGAGTTATCGGGGGAGGGGTGGCCCAGGGAGGGGCCAGCGATTCGGTGGTCAAAGCCTGGAGAGACACACTGGCGGCCCACGGACGGGAGACGGAGCTTGGTGGTGACCTCCTGATGGGTTTCGCTTTTCACATAGCCGAGACCAGGGAAAAAGCCTTGGCAGAGGCCCGAGACTTCTATTACGAAGACATGAAGATGTTTGCTCCACTGAACATGCGCAGGGGCATCACTCCGGAACAGATCGAGCTGCTGAGCGACCCGGAGAAGGCGCCCTTTGCAGACCTGCCCAGGATCGAGGAAGACTCAGCGCAGGGCCGGTGGCTGTGCGGGCCGCCCGAGCACATAATCGAGCGGTTGATGGAGGTGCAGGAGATGTATCCGGGCCTGGAGCAGGTGAACGTCGGCACCGCCATCGGGACGCCGCAGGACGTGATCCTGGAGCAGCTGGAATGGTTCGGGAAAGAGGTGATGCCTGCGTTCAAGGGCCAGGTCAAGGCCCCTGTGGAGCAGGCTGCCTCATGATAGACCCGATCACCCTGGAGGTGATACGTCACCGGCTGAAGTCCATAGCCGATGAGATGGAGTTGACCCTACTCAAAAGCGCCTACTCCAGCATCATCAAGGAGGGCCTGGACGCCTCCACCGCCATATTCGACATCCACGGACAGACCATCGCTCAGGGCAACTCCATACCCATTCACCTGGGGAGCCTACTCCCCGCGGTCCGGGCCATACTCGATAAGTTTCCGCCCTCGACCATGAAGGATGGGGACGCTTATATCCTGAATAACCCGTACCACGGCGGCACCCACCTGCCCGACATCACCATCATCGCCCCGGTGATCTACCAGGGTGAACCCGTGGCCCTGGGCTGCACCATCGCCCATCACCAGGACATAGGGGGTAAGACCCCGGGCAGTATACCCCCCGATGCGACAGAGATCTTCCAGGAGGGGCTTATTATGCCCCCACTGAAGCTGTACGAGGCGGGCAGGCCCAATGAGACCATCCACGAGATCATCAGGTGCAACGTCAGAATCCCAGATGTGGTGATGGGAGACATAAGGGCGCAGCTGGCCGCATGCCACGTCGCCAAGACCCGGATCCCCGCCCTTGTGGATGAGTACGACAAGGAGATCGTGCTGGACGCGATGAAGACCTTGCTGGACAACTCTGAGGCAGCTACCCGCCGTGTCCTGGAGGATGTGCCCGACGGCACCTACTCCTTCACCGACTACCTGGACAACGACGGCATCGATATGGATATAAGACCCAGGATCAAGGTCACGGTGACGGTCAAGGGGTCGGGTATCTCCTTCGATTTCACCGGGTCCAGTCCCCAGGTCAAGGGCCCCTTCAACTCTCCTCTGTCCTCCACCCTTTCGGCGGTCTACTACATCGTGCGGGCCATTACCGGCGCGGACATTCCCACCAACTCCGGATGCTTCCGGCCCATCAAGGTAACCCTGCCGGAATCCAGCATCGTGAACCCTTCCTCTCCGGCCCCCGTCAACTCCCGGACGGCCACGGTTAAGCGTATTACAGACGTGCTCCACGGGGCCCTGGTCCAGGCGGTGCCCGGCAAGCTGCCGGCGGCGTCCTCGGGCCAGCTTCTGGTCATGGCCCTGGGAGGGATAGACCCGGCCACCAACAGGGCCTACGTTACCAGCGAGCTGGGAGCGGGGGGCATGGGGGCCCGACCCAACGCCGACGGCATAGATGCCGTGGAGACCGATGTCAGCAACTGTATGAACATCCCAGCCGAGTCGATAGAGATGGACTATCCGATCCGCATCATGAAATCCAGGCTATGGGACGGTTCGGGTGGGGCGGGGAAGTTCCGGGGAGGCCTGGGCCTGGAGAAGGTGTTCGAGGTGGGGCGTGGAGAGGCCACCATCACCTATCGAGGGGAGCGGCATACCGTGCCGCCCTGGGGCCTCTTCGGAGGACTGCCCGGCAAGATGAGCTTGGCCAGGATCGTCAGAAAGACGGGAGAAGTGGAGGAGGTAGCCCCCAAGGCTACCCTGAGGTTGAGAGAAGGCGACCAGCTTCACACCTTCACCGCCGGAGGCGCAGGCTACGGCGATCCCCTGGACCGGGACCCGGGCCTGGTGCTCCAGGACGTACTGGACCGCCGGGTGTCTATATCATCGGCCCTGGAGGACTACGGGGTGGTGATAGATTCCACTTCCCAGCAGGTAGACCAGGATGCTACCGGTCAAAGGCGCAGCCAGATGGCTGGGGACAGGGGCCCGGTGGACTGGACCTATGACCTCGGGGTAGAGCTGGGCAGGGTGTAGCCTAGGGTGTTTATCCCTCACCCCCATATACCCCTCTCCCTTGTAGAGGAGAGGGGGAGCAGCCCCGCCTCAGATGTCGTGTTTCCCACCCGCCCACCTTCTTAGGTTTTCTTTGGGGGCACAGCCCCCAAGCCCCCTTCCGTCCCAAGACATCGGGACGGAATCCCTGAGTGGAACGGTGTCAGTAGAGATGCCGGATTTCCAAAGGGCCGAGGAGTTTTCCTCATCCACCCTGAGCATTAGCCCCGAGGGGCAAGCCCGTGCTGTTATTCGTAGCGGAGGGCTTCGGCGGGGGCGATTCGGGCCGCCTGGCGTGAAGGCAGGAACGTGGTGAGGAGGGACAGTAGGTAAGCCCCCACTCCGATGAGAAGGACCCGGCCCCAGGGGATCATCAGGCGAATGTCGGGCTCGTCGGAGCGGATGTCGCTTATAACGTTTACAGCAGTCAGCAATCCCAGGACCAGACCCAGGCCGATACCCATGAGGGCGATGAAGGAGGACTCGGTGAGGAAGGCGATCTGGACCATTCTTCGGGAGAACCCGATGGCCCTCATTATGCCTATCTGATGCCGCCTTTCCACCACCGCCCTGGCGCTCACTACCCCCAGGGCCGCTATCCCAACTATCAGGCCCAGGGACATGAAGGCGATGAGCAGGTTGAAGAAGGACCTATTGGCCGCCTGCAGCCCGTCGATGGTCTCGGCAACGTCTATGGTCTCCAGGCCGTGCTCGAAGAACGATGCCTCTATCTTGTTGGCGGCGTCATCGATTCCCGGGTCTACGTTGAAGAAGAACTGGGTGGCGTTCACGTCGCGGGGGACCTGGGCCTGGATATAGCTGGAGGAGGTGTAGATTCCAAAGGGCAGGGGCCCTTGAGAGGCGAACTCGTCCAGGACGCCGATGATCGTCAGTGTAAGGGTGGAATTGCTCTTCAGGTCTCGGACCTCGATCTCTACAGGGTCCATAGCTTTATTTTCCAGGCAAAGGCCCTCGACATCATTCAGGCTGAAATCTTCAGAGGGAGGCTCGAAACCAAAGCTGTTTCGGGTCGGGACCATGTGTGCGTTGAC
>JACZVB010000228.1 GCA_022572865.1 Chloroflexota bacterium
GCCAAGACCACTATGCTACGAGAGGTGGCCCGGGTCCTCGCCGACGACATGCGAAAGCGCGTAGTCATCGTCGACACCTCCAATGAGATCGCCGGCGACGGCAACATCCCCCACCCAGCCATCGGCCGCGCCCGGCGCATGCAAGTGCCGACCCCAGCCCTTCAGCACTCCGTCATGATCGAGGCGGTGGAGAACCATATGCCCGAGGTCATTATCATCGATGAGATCGGCACGGAGCTGGAAGCCGCAGCCGCCCGCACTATAGCCGAACGAGGAGTCCAGTTGGTGGCTACAGCCCACGGCAATACCCTGCAGAACCTGATTATGAACCCCACCTTGTCCGACCTCATTGGGGGCATCCAGTCGGTCACTCTGGGCGACGAGGAAGCGCGTCGCAGGGGAACACAAAAGTCTATCCTCGAGCGCAAGGCCCCTCCAACCTTCGATATCGTAGTCGAGATACAGAGCTGGGAGCGTGTGGCCATCCATCCCGATGTGGAAACCACCATCGATGCTATCCTGAGGCGCCGCCCCGTGTCTCCGGAGCAACGCTGGATGGACGAAGAAGGTGAGGTCCATAAGGAGCTCAAGACTCTGTCCCCGGGCCCCCGTCCAGTACCTGCACCTGCTCCGGCATCGCTTCCATCTACCCGGTTCTCCAGGATATACCCCTTCGGCGTCAATCGGAGTCGTCTCGAGGACGCAGTCAGAAAGCTGAAGCTTCCCGTGACCCTGGTCAACAGCTTCACGGAGGCCGAGGTGGTTTTGACCACCAAGACCTATTACAGGAAGCGCCCCCAGGCCTTGCGGGCCGCCGAGGCCGAGGGCGTCCCCATCTTCGTACTACGCCGCAGCAGCGTCTCCCAGATAGAGCAGTACCTTATGTCAATATTCGGCCTGGAGAAGCCCGCAGGAACCATAAACGTCGCCATAAGAGAGGCACAGGACGCGGTGGACCGGATATCCGCCGGGGAGGCGGACATAGAGCTGAGCCCGCAGAGCTCCTTCATCCGCAGGCTCCAGCACCAGATCGCAGAGCGCTCCAATCTCCTATCTAGGAGCAAGGGCAGCGAGCCTACCAGGCGGGTTCGCTTCATGCGCCCCTCCGATTAATCCAACGGTTCTTAGCACCTGGTAGCCGAAATCAGCGTAACCCTCGTAAGACATAAGGTTCCTCTGCGCCGGGCTTCTGTGCCCCGCCATCTGGTATAATCGCATCTCTAGTTCATCGTTTCCGAGGACCCTTGTGCAACTGTTCATCTCCTTCGAAGGCGGAGAGTGCACCGGCAAGACCACCCAGTCGGAGCTGCTCCGAGACCGGCTCCTGGAGTTGGGGCACCGTTGTGTCCTGGTCCACGAGCCCGGGGGCACGGCCCTGGGCGATAGGCTCAGGGGTTTTATCAAGGGCGAGCTCCCCATCACCTATGAGGCCGAGCTCTTCCTGTTCTCGGCCGCCAGGACCGAACTGGTGTCCAAGGTCATCAAGCCGTCACTGGATAAGGGGATAATCGTTATTACCGACAGATATGTGGATTCAACCACTGCTTATCAAGGGTACGGCAGACGCCTGGACCTGGGCTGTATAGAATCTATAAACTCTCTGTCCACGCAGGGCATTTTGCCGGACCTCACAATCCTGCTGGATATGCCCCCAGATGACGCTCTAAAGAGACTGGCCTCTTTGCAGATGGAGCTGTCCCTGGGTGTCGACAGCCAGACCCCCCAGGGCCGGGTAGACCACCAGGGCCAGCGCAAGTTCGAAGAGGAGACCCTGGACTTCCATCGCAGGGTCAGAAAAGGATACCTGGCCCTGGCGAAGGACGACACCCACCGGTGGATGGTGGTCGACGCCAGTCAGCCCTCGGAAGTCGTTAGTAAAGCCATTCGGGAAAGAGTGGAAGCCATGATATCAGGCGTCGGCTCCCCGACTCGATCCTCCGATGCCGGGCCGGCCTAGCCACTCCGATAAAAGTGAGACCCGTTACCAGGTAGAGATGAAGGAAGATACCGACAGAACAGAAGCCGCTCCCCAGAAATCCCCGGGCCGGCAACCCGAGAGCCAGGTGCCTGGAGACCTCCACAATGGGCTGGTGCGCTCAGACCTGGAGCTCCCTCTGTGGGCCATCGCCGGATTTGTCGTCGGGGTCGTGTTAGAAGTTGCCAGCGCCTCCGTCTATATCATCGCCATTGTGGTGCTGGCGGCCATAGTAAGGCTTTACTTGGAGAAGGCCCAGACCAACTCTAGACCAGGCTTGGCCATGGTGCCCCTGTTCCTATTCGGCTGGGGCCTTGGGCTCCTGGTGAGGGCCGTGGCCTCCTAGCGAGCTCGACCCTCGGTGCGTATGCCCTTTGCCCGGGCCACGGGCTGCAAAATCATCCACCTCTATGCAAGCCCACATCCCCGTTATGAGGCTGATTGATAATCCCTTAAAGCCGGAGGACAATGGGGATGGTCGAAAGTGTTATTAAACACTCTCCAATTTTTTCCTTGACCGTAGATGTTGGGAATTGGTATATTTTACTGCCGCCCTCGCCCGTTTGGCCCATGGAAAGTCCAAAGGATGAGAATACGTCGTTGGTCAGGCCATCGGGTCGGAAATATCAGTGAGAGGGCCTTTTCGACCCCAACGCCAGGTCATATAGGCCACAGGTCAAGGAGAGACCAGGGTGCCGGAACAATACTCGCTGGAATACACCGCCGTCTTAATCATTACCATAGCGGGCATAGGAATGGTGCTCGCCGCCTTCTTTGCCTCCATGATCCTGGCCCCCAGGAGTAAGTCGGAGGCCAAACAGATCCCCTACGAGTGCGGCATCCCCCCTACAGGGCAGTTCTGGGCCCAGCTCCACCTCAGGTACTACATCTTCGCCATCCTCTTCCTGATTTTCGATATCGAGGCCATTTTTCTCTTCCCCTGGGCCATAATCTTCAGATCCAGTGGGGCCGTCATATTCTACGAGATGGTGCTGTTCATAGCCATTCTCTTCTTCGGCCTGGTCTACAGTTGGAAAAAAGGCGCACTGCGATGGAGGTGAACACCACAGAGGGCCGCAACTGGCCAGGGAAGAGCATATTTAAGTCCGCGGCCCCGGGGATTATCACCACAAAGGCTGAAATAGTGTTCGCCATGGCCCGCAAGTCTTCCCTATGGCCCCTGCAGTTTGGCCTGGCATGCTGCGCCATCGAGATGATGAGCACCTTCATGTCCCACCACGACCTGGACCGGTTCGGCATAGTCCCCTGGCCTTCGCCCCGACAGTCGGACCTGATGATCGTCGCCGGCACCGTGGTCAAGAAGATGGCCGAACCCATTAAGCTTCTCTATGCGCAGATGCCCTCTCCCAAGTGGGTCATCGCCATGGGAAGCTGCGCCTCCGCCGGGGGTCCTTACCAGAAGTCCTACTCGGTAGTAATGGGGGTGGACAAGATAATCCCCGTAGACATCTACATTCCCGGCTGCCCTCCCCGGCCCGAGGCCCTCATGGACGGCCTCCTGAAGCTTCAGGAGAAGATAATGCGGGAGGGGCAGGAGACCGAAAAAGAGTAATGGCGGACAGGAAAGAAAAGGCCCCCGCTGATAGTGAGCCCGACCCCCGGTCCCAGCAACTCATCCTGCTGCTAAAGGAGGTCTTTTCAGATTTCGATCTTCAGCCGGTCCAAAATCTGGACGAGGTAGAGGCCGAGGTAGAG
>JACZVB010000229.1 GCA_022572865.1 Chloroflexota bacterium
TTGAGCCGACTCCAATCTCAATAGCCATGCGCAGCCCGGGTCCGCCCAAAGCGTGACACATGGTTTTTCTACCCAGAGCGCGGGCTTCCTCCACCAGTGCTTTAACCTCGTCGGCTCCGAAGGCAATGTCTTTAGGGCCGTGACCCTGGCGGGAGCTGGCCCCGCCGGTGGTGGCGAACTTTATCACGTCGGCCCCCACCCGCACCATTTCCCGTACCTTGGCCCGCACCGCGTCCACGCCGTTGGCTATTCCGGCAGGCAGGAGGGGATCGTCACCCCAGGGCCGGTGGTGGCCGGCGCCACAAACGTGGTCGCCCAAACCCCCTGTAGGGGAAATAATCGATACCGAAACCACCAGCCTGGACACGATGCGGGCGGAGCTGGTGGGGATATCCCTATCGGCGGAGCCGGGCCGGGCATACTACATTCCCGTGGGGCATCAGGCCGGTGAGCAGCTGCCCCTGGACCTGGTCCTGGAAAAGCTGAGGCCCCTGTTCCTGGACCGGGAGGTCGAGAAGACGGCCCACAACGCCAACTATGACCTGATGGTCCTGGCCAACTACGATATGACTGTCGAGAACCTGGCTATGGACAGCATGATAGCCGCCTTCATGGCCGGGGAGAAGGCCATCGGGCTCAAGGCCCTGTCCTTCGACCGGCTGGGCGTGGAGATGACGCCCATCTCCACCCTCATCGGGACGGGTAAAAAACAGATAACTATGGACAGGGTGGATGTGGCCGCCGCCAGCCCCTACGCCTGCGCCGATGCAGACCACACCCTGAGGCTCTCCCGGATGCTGGAGGAGGAGCTGAAGAAGGGTGGGTTCTGGAAGCTGATGACCAAGGTGGAGATGCCGCTGGTCCCCATTCTCGTGAGGATTCAGCGCAACGGCATAGCACTGGACAGCGGGCTTCTGGGGGCGATGTCCGAGGAGCTGGGTGAGCGGATGGCGGAGCTGGAGGCCGGCATATATGACAGCGTGGGGCACCGGTTCAACATAAACTCCTCGCAGCAGCTGGGCGATGTTCTCTTCAAAGAGCTGCAGCTTCCCAGCTCCAAGCGCACCAAGAGCGGATTCTCCACCGACGCCCGGGTCCTGGAGGGGCTGAAGGGGACGCACCCGGTCATCGAGCAGGTCCTGGAGTACCGGCAGATCACCAAGCTGAAATCGACCTACCTGGACGCTCTGCCCAATATGGTCAACCCCGATACGGGGCGAATCCACACCACCTTCAACCAGACGGGGACGGTGACCGGTCGGGTGTCCAGCAACGATCCGAACCTCCAGAACATACCCATCCGCACGGAGCTGGGGGGGCAGGTGCGGCACGCCTTCGTGGCCGAAGGGGCGCCCGACTGGCTGCTCCTGGCAGCGGATTACTCCCAGATAGACCTCAGGGTGCTGGCCCACATATCCCAGGACCCGGCCCTGATTCGGGCGTTTGAGCAGGGAGAGGATATCCACGCCTCTACGGCATCCCACGTGTACGGCGTCCCCATCGACCAGGTGACCCCCGACATGCGGCGGATCGCCAAGACCATCAACTTCGGCGTCATCTACGGGATCAGCGGCTTCGGCCTGGCCTCCCGGACGGACCTGTCCAACGAGGAGGCCCAGGCCTTCATCGATGGGTATTTCGAGAGATACCCAGGCGTGAAGGAGTATATGGAGGTCACCAAGCGCCAGGGCAAGGAGCAGGGATACGTGGAGACGGTGCTGGGTCGGCGACGCTATTTCCCGGAGTTCAAGTCCTCCAACTTCAACGTGCGGATGTCCGCCGAGCGGATGGCCATCAATATGCCGATCCAGGGCACCTCCGCCGAGATCACCAAGCTGGCGATGATAGGGGTGCAGGGCCGTATGGACCGGGCCGGCATGCGCAGCAAGATGCTGCTCCAGGTCCACGACGAGCTGATCTTCGAGGTGCCCAAGGACGAGCTAGAGGAGATGTCGGGCCTGGCCCGGGAGGTTATGAGCCAGGCCCTGGAGCTCAGGGTGCCGCTGAAGGTGGACGTGAAGATGGGCCCCAACTGGGGCGAGATGGACTGAGCGGTGCCCGAGCTGCCCGACGTAGAGGCGATGCGGCTGACCATTGAGCCCGACGTGGTCGGTCGCACCTTTGCCGGGGTCACCCTCAACTGGCCCCGGGCCGTGCGTCATCCCTCTCCGGGGGAGTTTCAAGAAGGCCTGGTCGGCGCAGAGGTCACGGGCCTGCGGCGCAGGGCCAAGTACTTCCTCTTCGACCTGGATATAGAGGAGACCCTCATTATCCACCTTCGTATGACCGGCTCCCTGCGGGTGACGCCTACAGTGGAGCCCCTGCACAGGTACACCCAGACCATCTTCCATTTCGCCGACGGCCAGGACCTGCGGTTCGTCGATCCTCGGAAGTTCGGGGCTATGTGGCTGGTGGGAGATACGGAATCGGTCCTCGGGGGCCTGGGGCCGGAGCCCCTGGAACTCTCTTTTACTCCGGAGGTGCTGGCCCGCATTCTTGCGAAGCGGGTTGCGCCGGTGAAGGCCCTGCTCCTGGAGCAGGAGCTGATCGCCGGCATCGGAAACATATACGCCGACGACATCCTGTTCGACGCGAAGGTACATCCCCTGCGGCCAGGGAAGGAGGTCTCCGGCCCGAAGGTGGAGGCGATACACGGCGCTATCCAGAGCATCCTGGCCCGGGCCATCGAGACGCTTATGGCCGGCCTTCCCAAGGACGCGCCGCCCACCGAGGTCCTGGGTATGGAGATATTCATGATGCCCCGGGAGGGCGGGGCCCCGTGTCCCCAGTGCGGCCACGGGATCGAGAGGATCAAGGTGCGGGGACGGGGGACCTATTTTTGCCCTCGGTGTCAGCCGGAGTAGGTGGGTACAGCAGCCAGGCCCGATGGTGGTGAGCCTGCCTGCCCAGAGCCTGTACTGCCTGTCCTGAGTCCTGTCGAAGGGAGCCTGTAGAAGCGTTGCATCGAAGGGAGCAAGGCCGGAGGGCCTGCCCTGAGTCTATCGAAGGGTCGAACCATGAGCCGTGCTATCTCTATTGTCTGCCAAGGGTGTTTTTGATAATCTGGCAACCTGATTAAAAGGCGAGCATTGCGTCTATGGTCTGACGGAGGGAGGACGCCATTCGAGATTACGATGAGGCCATTCGCCTAGACCCCCAGAACGCCGAGGCGTATTGCAATCGGGGCAGGGCCTATCTGGAGCAGGGCCGGCACTACGACGCCCTGGACGACCTGGACGAGAGCATACGCCTGGATCCCGGGTTCGCCGAGGCGTTCAACAACCGGGGCCTCGTCTACAGCGGCCTGCAGCACAACGAGCGTGCCATCGAGGAGTATGACGAGGCCCTACGACTGGAACCCGATCTCGTGTCGGGCTACAAGAACCGGGGCAAGGCGTTCTTCAGCCTGGGTCAGTACCAGCGTGCCGTCAAGGACTTCGGCCAGGCCATCAGCCTCGATCCCCAATATGCCGACGCCTACAACAACCGGGGCCTGGCCATCTACAACCTGGGCAGGCCTCAACGCGCCATCCGCGACTTCGACGAGGCCGTCCGCCTGGACCCGGAGCTGGCTGTGGCATATGCCAATCGGGCGCTGGCTTACGCCAGCCTGGGCATCGACGAAAAGGCCCAGCCGGATGTCGAGAAGGCGGTGGAGCTGGGAGTAGACCGCGCCTCTC
>JACZVB010000230.1 GCA_022572865.1 Chloroflexota bacterium
ATCGAGCTCAGCATCAAGCTGCGCTACACCGCCCACACCGAGGACGACGACGGCACGCCCTTCGGAACCGTCACCGATACCGACGGGGTGGACGAACAGCACTCCGAGGGCATCACCCTGATGGTCGTCACCCTGGTCGGCGCCGACCCGGGCGATGCGTTCACCACCCTGGTGGCCTGATGCAGATTCCAGCCTGTGTTGGCGTCTGCAACGATAATATCCCCAGGTTCTACTACTCCCAGCACCGCCTTGACCATGGCCACATCCCTTTCGGGGGTAGAGCCTACCTTGAGCTGGAATCGATGATACCCTTCGGCCCTGTACCCCGTTACCTTTTCAGCCATCTCTCGGGGCTCAGCCTGGGACACGGCCCTGTAGATGGGGAAATCGTCCACGTACCGGGCCCCCATCAGGGAAGATACGGGCCGCCCCGTGGCCTTGCCCAGAATGTCCCAGCACGCTATGTCGATGGCGGACTTAACGTAGTTGTGGCCGTAAAAGGTGGTGTCCATAAAGGTGTTCACGGCTCCCACCTGCAGGGGGTCCAGGCCCATCAGCCCCGGGCCCAGCTCCCTGATCCCGGTGGGGATTCCAGCGGCATAGGCCGCCATGTAGGCCGGACCCAGAGGGCAGCACTCCCCATAACCGCTGAGACCCTCGTCCGTGGTTATCTTCACTACGGTACTGTCCAGGCTGTTGACGAAGTGGCCCCCAGACCATGCATACACCTTTTCCGTCAGGGTATAGGTCTTCTGGAACACATCGATCCGGTTTATTTTCACGACCGGTGCACCTCCGGCAGGGTATCGGATACGCAATGATACTCCTTATCCCGCATCTTAGTGCCAAGACAAATAGGTCGTTCAATAAGCCCTACAAAGCGGGAAGCGCAGAGGGGCGGAGTCTCCGTTCGTGGTGACGACGTTTACGCAATCTTACCATTCCAGTTCACCTTGGTGCGAGAGATAATCAGGCGGTAGGGCTATAATTTGGAAGCTGACAACCTTAAATGAAGGTTAACTGAGGACGGGTCAATGGAAGGAAGAGATATGAACCCGAAGAAAGGATTGGCCCGAAAACCCATGCCATTCGTCCCTTACATTAAAGACCCTACCAAGGTGCCCACTCAGGAGGATGAGGCCCTGGCTAAGGAACGGAGTCTACCTCGTCTCAGGGCACGGCTTGCCAAAGGTGGGGAGCACGTCGTGTGCGGCCGAATAAATTGCGGAGCCAGATTCGCTGAGGTGAGCGAAAATCATATTCATTTTCTACCAGGCTGGGCCCCTCGACGAGATGAAGTGTGGGAACTCTCGAAATACGCCCGTGATAAGATTCGGCGTCAATTGTTCAAGGGGCTACCCCCAAAGCCGAAGCTTCGAAGGTATCCTAAAAATGCAGGTGTAGTGCCTAATGATGTTATGGACTCGTATTTCATTACCTTGCCCGTGGCAGCCGTGTGCCCCACCTGCGGTTTTCTAAACGCTATTAGGTCGGAGGATGTCTCAGCAAATTTGGTCTTAACAATAATTACGACGCCATGATCACCTGTGCTTCGCCCCAGACTATGTTGAAACAACGTTGTAAGATTTGATATAATAAATTAGCTAATTAAATACTCAGAGCCGAAGTGAGCGGCCTTTCTGCACCCATTAGGGTCCCGCCAGGGAAACAGGGGTGAGGAGAAAGGCCGTTTGGTTGTCAAAGCCCCAAAAAGCTGGACGAGATAAAGTCCCTTGTTCCCCCACGGATAGCCCCCTCTCTGTAATCATCCGCCACACCCCGACTGCCGATGCCGTGTCACGCCTCCGGAAGGCCTACGATCTTATCCTGAAGGCAAGCCGCGCCAATCAAGCGGAAGAATCCCCTACCTCCTCAGGAGGAGGTGAGCGCGATGTCGGGTAATGCCGGGAAGGCCAGTTTTATGGCCCTGGCCGAGGTTCGACGTAGAGGTATCCCGATGGAGAAGGTCGCCACCACACTTACTCGAGAAGAGCAGGAGACCTGCATAACCTTCACCCACTCTGTCAAAGTCGCAGAAATTGCGACCTTCGACCCCCGCTGGATGAAGGCGATAGAAGGGGGCCTGGCCATCCCTCCCAGGGAGGTCTATGTCTACACCAAGTCTACACCAATTGCCAGTGTCGGTTCTATGAAGTACCGAAGGTTAGGGTGCGACCTCCAATTCCGAAGCGCAAAGTCAGCCCCGAGACCCGTGAGAAGCTGTCGAAAATACTGTCTGCAAACAGGCCAGTGGCGGCTAAATCTTGATGCAATTGTCCAGTCCATAACAAAACTCACGGGACATTTGACACCTCAGGATTTCCTGTTTGCTAACAGAGTGATAACCGCTCTGGTGCAGGACGGTGAGCTTCCTAGCCTATGAGAGGGTTAGCATGAGCAGCCAAGACTCGGAGAGCCAGAGGTTCGTGCTGACCGTAAATAACAAAGAACATATCAGAGGAGTTGGCGACCCAGTCCAGTAGCCCTTGCCGAATCCATAAGGATACGGGGTGCGGCGTAGGATCCTGTTATAGATATGAGAACAGCATCTAGCCAAGCAGCATTATTCCAGTAACGCGGCCTCCTTTTACGAAGTCCGAGTGCGCCCACCTATTGCGCTATTTTCCACTTCTGGCCTTTTGACAAATAGGAGCAGTTTATGACGACTCTTATGGCAAGGCCCTCATCCTGGTAAGACGACAACCTGGTCCATTCCTGACGCCAGCGTCCATTGTAGAGCGGGATGATTATGGAGGAGCTAGCTGCGGCTTTCAGTACAAACAGACTGTACGAACCCGGAGAAACTCTCCTCCAGACTGCACAAGAGCGAAAAGTAACCCCTTAGGACGCCCTCAGTCTGCTGACCTGGAGTAACGGGGCTGGGACATTACCGGACGAGGAGTTGCAGCAGCGGCTCAGAGAGGGGGAGAACCGACCCAAGGATGCCGCCCAGGCCCTAGAACGGGCTCGAGGCCTGCGGGAGACCATCTATCGCATCTTTCTGGCCATCGCCCAGGATTCTCTGCCCAATCGGGCCGACCTGGATGCCTTAAATACTACACTCGCCCGCGCAGTGGCCCGCTCCCAGATCGTCGCCATCGACATTGGGTTCGACTGGGCCTGTCAGGGGATCTGCGATGCTCTGGATCGAGTAATCTAGCCAGTCATCTGGTCGGCGACGGATTTGCTGACATCCGAGGACGGAAAGCTGGCCACACATTGCGCCTCCTCCGACTGTCGATCCTTGTTCCTGGACATCAGCTGGAACAAGAGACGCCGCTGGTGTGAGATGAGCTCTTGCAGCAACCGGGCCAAGGCCCGCAGGCACTACCGCCGAAAAAAGCTGATCGCCAGCTAAGAACGACGACATGTACAGCGCCTGTACCCTCTCCTAATCTGCCAACGACAGGCCGATGCAACAGCCTTTTCTAGGGAGGCTTGTACTAGCAGTGTATCCTCTACAGGGGTATCCCTCAAATTAAATAACAACAGGTTGGGTGGGGAGATCAAACTTAGCTGGCAAGCGAAATCTAGGCAGTCTCACAGTAACTTCGGTTGCTGGACTGACTCGAGACCCGAGAAGGGGTTCTCCCCGCCTTCCATCAATCTCTCCATCCGCAGCTGGTCCCGACGAGCAGGCCTGAACCCCTTGCGCTGCTCCGTCCGCTGCCTCTGCAC
>JACZVB010000231.1 GCA_022572865.1 Chloroflexota bacterium
CCCCAGGGCGAGGCCGACGAGTTGGGGAAGGTGCAGAATCGGCAGGTCGATCTTTCTGCCCTTCTGGGCCGCGGACCGAGGCTGGTTGCCGTCCAGCTCCAGATGGCACAGGGGGCAGGGGGTGACCATGGCATCGGCCCCCTTGTCCTTGGCTTCCAGGGTGTGGTTGCCGCACATCTCCAGGGAGTTACGCTCGTTGGGTATGAGGATGGGGAATCCGCAGCATTTCCCTTTTCCCTTGATGGCGATGACCTCGCCACCCAGGGCCGATATGGTGCTTTCCAGGGCCTTCTTCCGGCTCTCCTTGCCCTTGGGGACGACAACCTCGGGAGGCCGGCGCAGGTAGCAGCCGTAAAATGGGGCTATCTTAAGATCGTTAAGGGGGTTGACCACCATCTCCTTCAGCTTGTCCAGGCCGTAGTCCTCCTCCAGCACCCACAGGAAGTGCTTGACATCGGTGGTGCCCTTGTACTCCAGGCCTTCTTCGGCCAGGTAGTCCCTGTTGATCTGCTCTCTGTAGGCCGGGTCCTCCTTGAGGCGGTGGTTGGCCTGCATGAGACAGCCCTGGCAGGTGCTGCATATGGTCATGATGGGGAGGCCCATCTCCTCGGCCTTGGCCAGGGTGCGCGCGTTTATCGGGTCGGAGACCTCGCGGCTGAGGACACCGGCCCCCGTGCAACCGACATCCGTCAGCTCCACGAGCTCGATCTCCAGCTTGGCAAGCACCTTCACCGCTGCCGGATAGAGCTCGGGGCAGCCTCCCCTGGAAACGCAACCTGGGTAGAATGCATACTTCATTTCTTCGTGGCCTCCCACTTCTTGAAGATACGTTTGATCTTGTCTGCGCCTTTTCGTTTCGAGTGGAGATAGGGTATGGGCGCCTTGCGCCGGGCCATGGCCCTTAGTGCGGTGGGCAGAAGGCGGGCCAGGCCCACGGGGTTGAGGAAGCCCTCGGTTTCGATGACCAGGCGTGCCTCATCGAGCCAGCCGCTGGACTTCACCGATGCGGCGAAGCTATCGTGGTGGCGTACTACCCTCGGCGGACCTATGCCTCGTTTGATGGCTTCATCCCGCATGGCAAAGATCAGGTCAGTCGGGTCTATGCCCTTGGGGCAGTGCTCGGTAGCCTCAAAGCAGTGAACGCAGTCCCACATGCCCCTCTTTTGGCTCAGGTCCCTGAGTCTGCGCGCCATCTTTCCATCTCGAGGGTCGGCCATGACCCGGTAGGCCTTGGTCAGGGCGGCCGGACCCAGGAAGGTCTTGTCCACTACCAAGACAGTACAGCCCTCGTCGCAGAGGCCGCACAAAGTGCAACTCATGGCCCTCTGAATATCCCGGATGCTCTTCTGGGACACCAGGTACTCACCCTCGGGGACAGGGCCCGAGGGTTCGATCCAGGGTTTGACCGCCTTGTACTTATCGAACATAAAGGTTTCCTGGTCATACATCAGGTCTTTGACCACCGTGACCAGACGGGGCGGCTCCAGGGAGATCTCGCCATCCTTTTCGGCTTTGCCGACGGTCATGCGGCAGGTCCACTTGGCCTTGCCGTTAACCCTCATGGAGCAATCGCCGCAGAAACCGCTTCGACAGGAACCACGAAAAGCCAGGGTGCCATCCTGCTCGTCCCGGATCTGGGTCAAGGCATCCAGGACAGTGGTGTCACCGTCAACGTCGATGGAGTAGCTCTGGTGCTCGCCCTTTCCGTTGGTGGATGGGTCGTAGCGGCGGACCTTGAAAGTAACATTCATCTAGCTGCTCCCTTCCGGCTTCCAACGGGTAACGGTCACGGGCTCGTACTCTAAATGCGGGCCGTCGGACGTCTGCGTGGCAATGGTGTGCTTATGCCAGTCTTTGTCGTTCCTATCGGAGAAGTCCTTCCTGTAATGGGCGCCCCTGCTCTCCTGCCTGGCCAGGGCGCTTACGGTGATGACACGGGCTATGTCCAGCATGTTGCCCAGCTCCAGGTTGGTGCACACGTCCAAGCTGAAACCGCCTGAAGAGTTCTGCGTGCCGAGGCCCTGATAGCGCTCACAAAGCTTCTCGATATCGGTCCCGGCACTCTTAAGCCCCTTCTCATCCCGGCTTATGCCCACCCCGTTCTGCATGAGCGCGCCCAACTCCCGGCGCAGGCCACCGGGACTGTCGACGCCCCGAGGCCGGTCCACCAGGGCCTTGATTCGCTTCTCCTCATCCGCCTCGAGGGCTTGGGAGACCTGTGCTGCAGAGGTCTCTCTTCCATGGGCCGCGCCAGAGGCGCCGGCCCGCCGACCCATTACCACACACTCCAGGAGGGAGTTGCCACCAAGGCGGTTGGCCCCGTGGACGCCACTGTTGGCGCTCTCGCCCACCGCGTACAGGCCGGACACCGAGGTAGCCCCGTGAGTATCCGTTTTGATGCCGCCTATCGGGCGGTGCATGGCGGGCCGGACGGGCACCAGGTCTCTGGTCAAGTCTACGCCAGCCAGGTCCTTGACCAGCATTTTGGTCTCGGGGAGGCGACGGGCCAGCTTATCTTTGTCCAGGTGCCGGAAGTCCAGATATACGACCCCGCCGTTGCCCGGCTCTTTGGCTATCTCCGTCTCGATGGCCCGAGCGCACACATCCCGAGGGGCCAGCTCCATGGCCTCCGGAGCGTAATTGCTCATGAACCTATCACCCTTGGCATTGACCAGGTATGCCCCCTCCTCCCTGGCGGCTTCGGTTATCAGGAGACCATGAGACCCCAGGGTAGTGGGGCTGAACTGGACCATCTCCATGTCTCTGAGGGCCGCCCCCGCCCGGTAAGCCAGGGCCATGCCGTCGGCCGTCGCCCCTGTGGACGAGGTGCTGGCTCCGTACATCCGCCCGATCCCACCGGTAGCCAGCACAACGGCCCCGGCGGAAAAGGCCTGCAAGGCCCCGTTTCTCATGTCCCGGGCAAACACGCCCCTGCAAACGCCGTCATCGGTCACGAGGGAGGTGGCGAACCATTCATGGAAGACGGGTATATCGAGCCTGAGGACCTGCTCGTAGAGTACCTGCAGCAAGATGTGGCCGGTGGAATCGCGGCAGTAGCAGGTACGCGGATGAGAGGCCCCGGCGAAACGGACCTGGTCTATGCGGCCCTCACCGTCGCGGTCGAAGGCCACGCCCATATGCTCCAGCCTGATAACGTCCTTAGGCGCCTCCTGGCAAAGGACCTCAACGGCATCCTGCTCTCCCAGGTAGGCGCCCGCAACGAGGGTATCCAGGGCATGGGTTTCCCAGGTGTCCTCGCCCCTCAGGCTGGCATTGATGCCGCTATGGACGCCCGAGGAATGGCTCCGCAACGGGTGGAGTTTCGATACGATTGCGATGCGAGCTCCCTGCTCCCGAGCAGAGATGGCGGCGCTCATCCCGGCGAACCCGCCACCGACCACCAGCACATCGAATTGGGGCAATATCTTCCTCCGGGCTCAGGGCATAAGATTTTATAAGGGGTTGCGTGAGATTATAAAGAATGGGGTAAAGGGTGTCAAAAGGAGGGATTAGGGAGGGTTTATAACAAGCTTCGACCGTCCCGTCTGTTAGCTTCCTAGAAGCTTATTAAACGGCCTCGGGGGGATTTAAACCATCTAGCAACGGTTTCGACCATCCCACCGGCCCTTTCCTATCAGGAAGGAGGTAGAAATTTATACTTGGCCCTTCCCATGCG